>NZ_JACHIA010000011.1 GCF_014202995.1 Longimicrobium terrae | reverse complement strand
ACGCATTCAAGGCTCCTGGGCTCTGTGCTTCGCCGAGTTTACAGCCCAAACTACTCCCACGAAAGTGGACGGTGATTTTTTAGAAACCTGCTAGGTGCGGAGTACACGCCGCGTGAATACGTGGAGCGCGTGGTGCGCCAGACTGTGGACGTACCTATGCGCGAGCGGTGGGCGCCGGTGCAGGCCCATGCGGCGAAACTGGCAGGTTCAAAACGGAAGAAGGACCGCGACGCCGCGCTCGGCGAGTTGCGGGCTTTTCACGCGGAACTGCGCGGCCTGCGCTTTCTGGATCCTGCGTGCGGCAGCGGGAACTTTCTGTACGTCACGCTGCACATGGTCAAGCGCCTCGAACTGGAGGTACTGCGCGCCATCGAGGAGATCACCGGCAACCCGGAGCTGGGGATCGAGGAGGTGGGACCGTGGCAGTTTCACGGCATCGAAATCAAGCCGTGGGCGCGCGAGATCGCCGAACTCACGCTGTGGATCGGCTATCACCAGTTCTGGATGGAGCACCACAAGGGTGGCAAGGTACCCGAGCCGGTGCTGCTGGATACAAAGACGCTGGAACTGCGCGACGCCGTGCTCGCCTGGGACGAGATCGTGGAGGTGCCCGAGAAATCGCGCCCCGATCCCACGCCGCGCATCGTGCACCCTGTCACTGGCAAGCTCGTCCCCGATCCGGACGCGCGCCTTCCGTACTACGAATATCGCGGCGCGCGTCAGGCCGAGTGGCCGAAAGCGGAGTTTATCGTGGGCAATCCGCCGTACCTCGGCACCAAGCGGATGAGAGATGCCTTTGGTGATGGATATGTTGATGCGTTGCGCTATTCCTATACCGAGCTTCCAGACAGTGCTGATTTTGTGATGTACTTCTGGCATCGAGCAGCTTCATCGATCAATAGCGAAACAACTCTGAGATCGGGGTTGATCACCACGAGTTCGATCACCAACACACAGAATCGGGCAGTGATCGCCGGGGCCACTTCGGAGAAGTGCAAAGTCCTCTGGGCGGTAGCGGACCATCTCTGGGTCGAAGAAGCTGAGGGTGCTGCAGTACGAGTCGCTATGACGGTTCTTGGCCGCGGCGGAAAGGCTACGCTCGTTTCGGTAGATAGTGCTGGGAATCCGACGTCAGAACAAACTGCAATCGCACTCAACCCAGATCTATCGACACACGCCGATGTGACAAGCGCAGTCTCCGCACTCCAAGCGAACAAGGGGATCTCATCCTTTGGATTCATGATCAATGGCGGTGGGTTCATCCTCGCTGAAGCGGAAGCCGATTGGCTCATGAAGCTTGACCCGGCGAACCGGGAAATCATCCGTCCATATTTAAATGGTCGTGATCTGGCAGCGCGATCTCGGTCAACGTCGATCATAGATTTCGCGCTCCGATCAGAGAGCGAGGCAGCAGAGTACCCTTTGCTCTTCGATATCATACGAGATCGTGTTCGACCGCACCGGGTGTCGAAGAGCGATCCGGCCTCTCGGAAACGATGGTGGCAGTTCGCGAGGCCCCGGGAAGACTTACGGACCGCACTTGCCGGACTAGCCCGCTATATCGCGACCGGAGAAACTGCGAAACACCGCTTCTTTGTCTTCGTTGAACGTGAGACTGCGCCAGATCACATGCTGGTGTGCATTGCCTCGGATGAGCCTTGGCACCTCGGTGTATTATCGTCGCGCATTCACACCAGTTGGGCACTGGCTGCTGGAGCACGACTCGGGGTCGGCAACGATCCGCGGTACAACAAGTCGGTGACCTTCGACCCGTTCCCCTTCCCAGACCCGCGGCGGGAGTTGCGCGAGGCGATCGGGCGCGTGGCGGAGCGGCTGGACCAGCATCGAAAAGATGCGATCGCGTGGGACGAGCGGGTGACGATGACGGGGATGTACAACGTCGTCGAGAAGCTGCGGAGCGGCGAGGCGCTGACGCCCAAGGAGCGCGCCGTGCACGAGATCGCCGCGTGCGGCATCCTGCGCGACATGCACGACGAGTTGGACCGGCTGGTTGCGGAGGCGTACGGCTGGCCGTGGCCCATGGAGCGCGAGGAGATTCTCGAGCGCCTGGTTGCGCTGCACGACGAGCGCGTGGAAGAGGAGAAGCGCGGTATCGTCCGGTGGCTGCGGCCGGAGTACCAGATTCCGCGCTTCGGCGGTGCCGCACAGGCCGCGCTGGGGCCCGCGCTATCTCTGGCCGATGCCGCGCCCGCCGAGCGCGTCGTCCCGGAGGCGAAGCACCCTTGGCCCGCGGGCGCCATCGACCAGATCGGCGCGTGCAAGGCGCTGATCGCCGGGTCGCCCGCCGCTCCGGCGGAGGTCGCCGCCGCGTTCGCCGGTGCGCCTGTGGCCTTGGTGACGCGCCATCTGGAAACGCTCGCCATGGTGGGCGAGGTGCGCGTTCTGCCGGATGGACGCTACGAGTCCGTGGGCGAGCCGCTCTGAGCCTGAGCCGGTCGAGCCCAGATGCAACCCAGACGATAAACAGCGCATCCCCGCCCCGGACGATGCCGGAGCGGGGATGATTGCGACCTGCGTCAGCGCGGCTGGATCAGCGCGCGTCGGGAAGGTTGCGGCAGGCGGAGCGCAGGACTTCGCCTTCGCCGCCGCCCACGCTGTCGGCCTGCGCAAGGCACTCGGCCTTGTTGCGGATGGCCGGACGCGCAGGCACCTCGGGCGGCTCCGGCGGTTCTTCCGGAAGCCCCGCCTTGCGCATCACCTCGCGTCGCACGGAGTCCGAGTGCGCCTGCATCCGCTTCGCTTCGGCGATGGAGTCCGCCGGGTCCGACTCCATCCGCATGGGATCGGAGGCGTGCTCTTCCGCCGCTTCTCCATCGGTAGATCGTTCCGGATCATCCCCGCACGCGGCGAGGGCGGCCAGCAGCGGGAGGATGAACAAGCTCGCGCGGCGCATCACAGGCGCTCCAGCACGCCTTCCACCAGCGCGGTCAGGTGCGGCTCCGCGCGCCCGGCCACGGCGATGATCTGCGTGATGTTAGCCGGCTCAAGCGCGTCCGGCAGGCACTGGTCGGTGATGATGCTGATCCCCAGCACCCGCATCCCGCCATGCACCGCCACGATGACCTCGGGAACGGTGCTCATCCCCACCACGTCTGCGCCCAGGCCGCGCAGCATGCGGTACTCCGCGCGGGTCTCCAGGTTGGGCCCGGGCACGGCCACGTAGACGCCGCGGCGCAACGTGATGCCGCGGTCCAGCGCCACCTCCACCGCCAGCCGCCGAAGCTCCTCGTCGTACGGCATGGACATGTCGGGAAAGCGCGGCCCCAGCTCATCCGCATTCGCGCCGATGAGCGGGTTGTCGCCCAGCATGTTGATGTGATCGGCGATCAGCATCAGGTCGCCGGGGCCCCACAGCGGGTTCATTCCCCCGCACGCATTGCTCACGACGAGCGTCTCCGCGCCCAGCGCCCGCATGACGCGCACGGGAAAGGCCACCTGCTGCAGCGTGTAGCCCTCGTACGCGTGAAAGCGGCCCTGCATGGCGACGACGGGCTGGCCGCCCAGCGTGCCCAGCAGCAGCCGGCCCTTGTGCGTCTCCACCGTGGACAGCGGAAAGCCGGGAATCTGCTCGTAGGGGATGGACGTCTGCACCTCCATCCGCTCCGCCAGCCCGCCCAGCCCGGTGCCCAGGATGAGCGCCACGCGCGGCCGCAGATCGCTCTGCGCGCGGATGGCGTCGGTGGCCTGCCGAATCTGCTCCATCACGGTCATCGGTCAGCCCGCCTGCGCGTCGGGGTCGTCAAAATCGTCGCCGCGGCCCAGGTGGGGCGTGCGCTCTTCTTCCTGATCCAATTCGTGCTGCTGGCGCTCCAGCAGCGTGCGAAAGATGCGGAGAAAGCGAACGCGCTGGCCCTGGATGCGGCGCAGCGCCTCCACCGCCTGCGTGGCCTGCCGCCGCGCCTCGCCCACGATGCGCTCCGCCTCGGCGCGCGCCTCGCGCAGCACCAGGTCGGCCTCGCGGGCGGCCTGCTCGCGCATTTCCTCGCGCAGCTGCTGGGCGCTGACGAGCGCCTCGTTCATGGCGCGCTCGCGGTCGCGGTAGGCGGACATGGCGTCCGTCATCCCTTCCACGCGGGCGTTGAGCGTCATCCCTTCGCGCACGAGCTCTTCCATGCGCGCGGAGACGGTTTCCAGAAAGTCGTCCACCGCGGCGGGGTCGTAGCCGCGAACGACGCGCCGGAAGTCGCCCTTCTTTTTCTTTACGTCCAGGGGCGTCAGGTCGATCATGTACCGCGGTCTCCAAACAGGGTCGAGCCGACGCGGACCAGGGTGCTTCCCTCCTCCACGGCGGCCTCGTAATCGTTGCTCATGCCCATCGACAGCGCGCGGCCGAAGCCGGGGATCTGCCGGGCGGCGTCTTCGCAAAGAGTGCGCGCGGCGGCAAAGGTACGCCGCACCACGGCCTCGTCCTCGGTGAACGGCGCCATCGTCATCATCCCCTCCAGCCGCAGGCCGGGGAGCGCCGCCATCCGCGCAGCCGCGTCAAGCGCTTCGTCCGCGGGAAGGCCGAACTTGCTTTCCTCGCCGGAGGTGTTGACCTGAACGAGCGCGTGCACCTCCACGCCAGCCTTGACCGCCTCGCGGGACAGTTCCTCCGCCAGGCGGATGGAATCCAGCGAGTGGATGAGGTCGGCGAGGGCCACGGCGCGGGCGGCCTTGTTGCGCTGCAGGTGGCCGATCAGGTGCCAGCGAACGGCTTCGCGGCCGAGTTCGGCCACCTTGTCGTCCATCTCCTGCACGCGGTTTTCGCCCACGTCGGCGAGGCCGGCGGCGATGGCGGCGCGCACGGTGTCGGCCGGATGCGTCTTGGTGACGGCCACCAGGGTGACCGCGTCGGTTCGGCCCGATCGCGCGCGCGCACGCTCGATTCCGTCACGTACGCGTGCCACGCGCTCGGCCAGCAGATGAGAGTCCATCCGACGATTGTATCCCCGCACCCCCGCGGAAGCAACGGCACGGCGGATGGGGGGGAGGACGTCGGTGGCGAATCCAGAGTTCGGTGCGCGTCCGAGAGTGGGGCCCTCACCCCGCGTGCTGCGCACGACGACCCTCTCCCACGAACGGATGTGGGAGAGGGAGCACACACCAGCCCGGCGCGGCTCCCCGAACGCGGTTGAAGCCCCGAACCAGACGCGCCAGAGGCCGGTGTCGGGGGTTCGCGCTGTTTGAGCGGCGGATTCATTCGCTCACCAGACCTCGGCGACGGCATCTACTCAGGGAGCGCGCGTCATCCTCTGTCATCTACCCGCGCCAACGAACGCGATCAGTACGTCGCGATGTCCTCCGGGGCGACGCCGAGGCGGTCGGCGATGCGCTCGAGGGTGGCGCGGCGCGGACGGTCCGTTTCGCCCCGCTCGATGCGCGCGATCTGCTTTTCGGAGATGCCGGGGAAATCCGCGCGCGACAATCCCTTCTGGAGCCGCAGACGGCGGAGCGATGCGCCGAACGACTCGTCGGCGTCGGCCAGGTCGCGGCGGGCCTGGCGCCGGAAGTCCGCGTCGAACTCGCACAGGATCGCGGAGGCCGAGGCCTCGTACTCGCCCAACTGCACGGCCGTCCCGTAATCCACCACCGCGAAGCGCGCAAAGTCCGGCGCGGTCCCGTCGCCCGACGGGGTGAACCACGCCATCGGCACCAGCAGCGGAGGACGGCTGAGGTCGGCGCGGTGCAGCAGCAGCACGCCATCCTCGTGGTCCACCGCCCCGCCGATCAGCAGCCGGTCGCGGTCTGGCGAGGTGAGCGCGCACAGCAGTTCATCCACCGGAAGCAGGCTGGACTCGTCGCCCACGATCACGCTGCGGAACATGGCCCGCAGCACGGCCTCCCGGCCTTCGTGCACGCCGTCCAGCAGCACCAGCCGGTGATCGCCACGCATGTCATCGGCAGAATCCACCAGCGACTTGAGCGCGGTTCCGGGGCCGGCCACCCAGTACGTGGGCCGCCGCCCGCCGCCCACCAGCGCGTCGCGCACGTCGTCCGGGTGCGACACGCGGCGGACGGCGGCGGCGCACTGCACCTCGTCGTTGCTGCCGGGCTCCAGCAGCAGAACGTCATCCATCATGGGCTCCGGACGATACAGGGTTGTGCGGATACTTGCGGTCCCACTCCTCGATCAGCAGCGGGAACGCGCTGGTCACGATCACCACCAGCGCGTCCGGCACCTCGGACGGAGGCGGACGCCGGTCCAGGAACCGCCCGTCGCGCAGCCCCAGCCGCCAACAGCGCTCGCGGCGGCGGAGGTGACGTGCGGCGGCTCCACGCGCTCTTTTTCGGCGATTCTGACTCGCCAGCCAGACTGCTTCCATTCGATTGGCAACGGAAGAGCATAGGGCATCGGGTTATCGGAAGGGGTTTACCCTCCAGAATATGTCCCGTTCCGCCCAAATCGTCAATTGGGACATTTTCAGTCACAGGCGAGCATCCGCAGCAGCCCGACATCCCACTGATCTCCCTTATCACGGTGATTTGTCCAGGATAATGGGCCACCCCCGGAATTGCACGGGCAGGGAATCCGCGGTCGTTCGCCAGCGTGCTCGCGATCGACAGGGTTGATATTCCTGAACGATGGAATTATTTCTAGTATCATGGAAACAACAAACGATGACATCAACGCGCGGCTCGCGGTGCGGTTGCGGAATCTGCGCGCCGAGCGGGGGCTCACGCTGGAGGCGCTGGCCGAGCGCGCGGGCGTAAGCCGCTCCATGATCTCGCTCGTGGAGCGCGGCGAGAGCAGCCCGACGGCGGCGGTTCTGGACCGGCTGGCCGCGGGGCTGGGCGTAACGCTGGCGTCGCTGTTCGCGGACGGCGCGCACGCCGACGCTTCGCCTCTGTCGCGCCGGGCCGATCAGGCAACATGGCGCGATCCGGAAACCGGCTACCTGCGCCGCAACCTGTCGCCCGCGGGTTTTCCGTCGCCCATCGAACTGGCGGAGATCATCCTGCCGGCGGGCGCGCGGGTGGCGTACGACACGCCGGGTACGCGCGCGGTGGCCATCAGCCAGCAGGTGTGGGTGATGGAGGGCGGCATTGAACTCTCCGTCGGCGGCGACACGCACGCGCTGGACGCGGGCGACTGCCTGGCGATGCGCCTGGAAGGCCCGATCGCGTTCCGTAATCCCACCCGGCGCGAGGCGCGGTATGTCGTCGCGCTCGCCGCGGATCAGCCGTCCGGCGGAACCAAGGCTCACCATCTCAGGAGCGCGCCGTGACGGAATATGCGACGGAGGCGTTCATCATCCGCCAGATCCGCGCGGACGAAGCCCGGGAGCGCGCGGCGGAGTTCGCGGCCATTCTGCTGGACTGCGTGCAGGGTGGCGCGTCAGTCGGGTTCATGGCGCCGCTCTCGCGCGATACGGCGGACGGGTTCTGGAAGCGCGTCGCGGAGGGCGTCGCGGCGGGTGACCGCATTCTGCTGGCGGCGGAGGATGTGGCCAGCGGCGAGTTCGTGGGGACGGTGCAGTTGCTGGTCGGCGTGCCGGAAAACCAGCCGCACCGCGCGGACGTGGCGAAGATGCTGGTCCGCCGATCCGCACGGCGGCGGGGGCTGGGCGCCGCCTTGATGCGCGCCGCCGCCGAGGCCGCGTGGCAGGTGGGGCGCACATTGCTGGTACTCGACACCGTGACGGGTGGCGACGCGGAGCGGCTGTATGAGAGCCTTGGATGGGTGCGGGTGGGCGTGGTACCGGGGTACGCGCTGATGCCGGACGGCGCGCCGTGCGATACGACGTTCTTCTACAAGTCGCTGGGTGATGGTTGAGAGAGCAGGATGGTGAGCAGGGGCGACTGAAGTCGCGGCAATAACGGCGCAAAGTCCGCCTTCGCGGACTGTGGCGGCGGCTCCCATCTGTCGTGCCCAGTTCCGCGCGTCCGCCACCCAGGAGCGAATGAATCCGCCGCTGGAAAAGCGCGAAGTCCGCCTTCGCGGACTGTGGCGGCGGCTGTCGTGAGCATCCCATGAACCAGAAGCCCCGAACGGCGGATGCGCGCGTTCGGGACTTCTCGTGTGCGGGGCCGCAACCGGATCCGCAGTCACAGTCCGCGGAGGCGGACTTCGTGTCTTTCGAGGCGCGGTTTCAACCGCCGGGCTCGCGTTCCGCCGCCACGCACGATTTCCTGTCGGCTGGCCGCGTCTACTTTCTGCGATCCAGTGCGGAGCGGGTCACGCCCATGCGGTCGGCCTCGCGGCGCGAGCGGTTGGCGTAGCGCGCCATCAACGGTGTCACCGAAATGCCGTGCGCCACGGCGGAGACCGCGACCGTGGCCAGCACCAGAGCCGCCACCGTCCGGCTGAACTGCTCGGGAAGGCCGTGCTGCATGGCGTACGTCAGATAATAGACGGACCCGATGCCGCGGATGCCGAACCACGCAATCAACCCCCGCTGCATGCTCGTGGTGGCCGAACCCAGCAGGCCCAGGTAGACGGAAACGGGGCGGATAACCAGAAACAGCAGCGGAATGAACCACAGCGCCACGCTCGGCAGAAAATTCCACGAGATCATCCCGCCCAGCAGCAGCACCACCGCGAACTCACCGATGCGCTCCAGCTGCTCGGTAAAGCCCAGCGCGGCCTGCGCCATGTAGGCCGGCGCCTTGTCCTTGTCGGTGGCCGCGTCTTCGGCCTCGGCGGAGGTGGCCGCGACCGCCACGTCCTGGGGCGGCTCTTCTCCGCCCGCCTCCCGCCGCTCAATGCGGCGCAGCGCGAGCCCCGCGGCAAACACGGCCAGAAAGCCGTATCCGTGCACCAGCAGCGCCACTCCGTACGCCAGCGCGATCAGCCCCAGCGCCAGAAAGTCGTCCAACCCCACGGCCTCGCGGTGCTTGCGCCGCAGGTGCAGCACCAGCCGCCCGATCAGCGTTCCCAGCACCGTGCCCACCACCAGCCCCGATCCCACCGCCCACACGAGGTCCACCGCGAACCAGCGCCAGCCGAACTCGCCAAGGTCGTGCAGCCCCAGCAGCCCCAGGCCGAGCATGATGAAGGGAAACGCGGTGCCGTCGTTGAGCCCCGCCTCGCCCGTGAGGCCGAAGCGCAGCCGGTCGCCGTCGGTGGGATGCGTGACCTGCACGTCGGAGGCGAGCACCGGGTCCGTTGGGGCCAGGATGCCGCCGAGGAGGACGGCGGCGCCCACCGGCAGCCCCATTCCGAACACGCCCACCAGCGTCACCAGCCCCACCGTCACCAGCATGGAGACCGTCGCAAGGCGAACCGGCAGCACCCATCGCCCGTCGCGCAGCGGCGTGCGCAGCTTGAGCCCGGCCGCGAACAGCGAAATGAGCACCGCCACCTCGGTGACGCGCTCCCAGATCGCCGACTGCGTGTAGATGTCCACGTGCATCAGCCCGGCCACCTGCGGGCCAAGGACGAAGCCGGCGCCCAGGTAGAGCATGGACGTCGAGAGCGGCAGCCGGCGCAGCACGGAGCGCGAAAGCGCCATGGCCACGAGGAGCACGCCGATCAGGACGAACCAGATCGCTCCCTTCATTCTGTTGGGGGCACGGGGGCAGAGGAGTGGACCCCCGGCAAGGGCAAGAAACAAACCTTGGACAGAAAGCACACGCCGGGAGCGACGCCTTATCGCGTCTGCGATCCAGAGTGAAGCGCCTCACCGGCGATTGCGACACGCCGGAATCGGGCGCGGTCTCTCTCAGATGGTGTTGAGAAACCCCGTTTGTCCTAGCTCAGATTGGCCCAGCGGGACGGCTCACGCCGCAAGGCGTAATCCTACGGAGGCGCCGGGCGGGTTTTCCGTCGCGCCGTATCCTGGCGCCGACGAAGGATCCACTTGCCCCGCGAGAACGGGCGTGCGTGTCGCGACGTTGGCTCGGCGGATGGTAGATCCTTCGGTCGCGCAGGATTCGGCGCGGCGGAGAGGCCGGCGCACGCTCCCTCAGGATGACATGGTTTGGGCTGTAAGTAGACGCGCGACAACAACATGTCATCCTGAGGAGGCGCCGGCCGATGCGTCAGCGGCACCACGTTCTGGCGCCGACGAAGGATCTACCTTCCCCGCGAGAACGGGCGTGCGTGTCGCGACGTTGGCTCGGCGGATGGTAGATCCTTCGGTCGCGCAGGATTCGGCGCGGCGGAGAGGCCGGCGCACGCTCCCTCAGGATGACGCCTGGGGGCGGGGTTGGCTGGATAGGGATGATGTCGGGGGTGCAGTCCGCGAAGGCGGACTTCGTGCTTTTCCAGCGGCGAATTCATTCGCTCTGGATGGGCGGATGCGCCGGACCGGGGATGGTGGATGGAACCCTCCCCCGCAGTCCGCGAAGGCGGACTTTGCGCCGTTGTTGCCGCGACTTCAGTCGCCCCGGCAGGTACCGCCTACAGCGTATCGCTCGCGCGGGTGCCGGGCGGCGTGGTGAGTTCGGCGGTTCCCTGCCCCAGCATCTGCTGCAGCTGGTCCGGCGTAAGCCCGCGGTGCAGGCGGCCGCCCTGCGCCAGCGAAATGGCGCCGGTTTCCTCCGACACCACCACCACGAGCGCGTCCGTTTCTTCCGACAGCCCCAGCGCCGCGCGGTGGCGGGTTCCGAGCGAGCGGTCCGTCACCTGCGACTGCGTGAGCGGAAGGATGACGCCCGCCCCCACGATCTGGTCGCCGCGAATGACGGCGGCGCCGTCGTGCAGCAGCGAGTAGGGCGTAAAGATGTTCAGCAGCAGCGCATCGGATACGCGGGCCTGCAGCGGCGTGCCCGTCTCCACGTACTCGCCCAGCCCCATCTCGCGCTCGATGGCGATGATGGCGCCGATCTTTCCGCGCGCCATCTCCTCCGCCGCCTGCGTCACCTCTTCCGCCACCTGCGTCTGCTCCAGCCGGCTGAACACGCGCAGAATGCGGTTCTGCCCCAGTTGCGCCAGCGCGCTCCTCAGCTCCGGCTGAAACACGATGAGCGCGGCGATCACGCCGAACTCGAACACGCGCTCCAGCAGGTACTCCAGCAGCGACAGGTTCAGGATGCGCGCGGCGCCGTACAGCGCCACGATGGCAAAAATGCCCAGCAGCATCTGCAGCGCCCGCGTCCCGGCCAGCACCAGCAGCGCGCGGTACAGCACCCAGGAGACGATCAGGATCTCCACCAGGTCGCGCCAGTCCGGCGCCAGAAACCCGAACCGCTCGATCAGCGTGTTCATGGCGCCATCCGTCCCGCGCGGAACACGGCTTCCGCCACGTCCAGCGCCTGCCGCGCGCCGCGCACGTCGTGCACGCGGAACAGGCGGGCGCCGCGGGCCAGCCCGGCCACGCACGCGCCCACCGTTCCCGCGTCGCGCGCGTCCGCCGGCACGCCGCCCAGCAGCGCGCCGATGAACGCCTTGCGCGAAGCCCCCAGCAGCACCGGCCGCCCCAGCCGCGCCCGCAGCCGCCCGATCCCCGCGATCAGTTCCAGGTTCTGCGCCCCCGTCTTGGCGAAGCCGATTCCCGGATCCACCACGATCCGCTCGCGGCCGATCCCCGCCGCGTCCGCGCGCTCCAGCGACGCGGACAGCTCCGCGGCCACGTCATCCACCACGTCGCCGTAGTCCGTCAGCGACTGCATGGTCCGCGGCGTACCGCGCATGTGCATCAGGACGAGGCCCGCCCCGGCGGCGGCCACCACGCCCGCCATCCCGGAGTCGGACAGACCGGAGACGTCGTTGACGATCTCCGCGCCCGCGTCCAGCGCCGCGCGCGCCACGGACGCGCGGCGGGTGTCCACGCTCAGCGGCACGTCCAGCTCCGCGGCCAGCGCGCGCAGCACGGGCCCCACGCGCTCCGCCTCCTCCTCCGCGGAAACCGGATCCGCACCGGGCCGCGTGCTTTCGCCGCCGACGTCGATCAGGTCCGCGCCTTCCGCCACCATCCGCCGCGCCTGCTGCACCGCCGCGCCGGGGTGCAGAAAGCGCCCACCGTCGCTGAAGCTGTCCGGCGTCAGGTTCAGAATCCCCATCACCACCGGCCGCTCCAGCGAGACCGACCGGCTCCGCAGCACCCACGACGCATCATCCCCCACGCCCGCGGGGAGCGTGTGGGAGGGACCAGGGGCGGCGGGCGGATGACTGTGCATCCCGCGAAAGTATCGAACGCAAAAGCGCGAAGGCAAGCACACGGCCCGCCTTCGCGCATTTTGACCCTTCATCGGGGAGCGGATCAACACCCGCGGTCCGCTCCGCCGCCATCGCACTCACGCACCCCGCACTGACGCACTTTTCCCCTTACGCCAGCCTCGGCGTCAACCCTTCCACGCCCCCGCTGGGCTTGGAGTGCCGCTCCGGCGCGGAGGGCAGGTCCGCCAGATCCGGCGGGCCGGGCTCCGTGGCGGGCTTCATGGGGGGAAGCGCGCGGCCCTCGGAAAGCGCCACCACTTCATCGCGGGTCAGCGTTTCGCGCTCCAGCAGCGCGGCGGCGATGGCGTGCAGCGACGCCTCGTGCTCGCGCAGCGTCACGCGGGCGCTTTCCAGCGCCTCGCCCAGCACGCGCGCCACCTCGGCATCCACCAGCTCCGCCGTCTTTTCCGACACCTCGCGGCGCGATCCCAGGTCGCGGCCCAGAAACACTTCCTGCTCGCTTTCCGCGATCGCCACCGGGCCCACCGCGTCCGACAGGCCCCACTGCGTCACGTACGCGCGGGCGATGCGCGTGGCCTGCTGGATGTCGCCGGCGGCGCCCGTGGTCACCCGGTCGCGGCCAAAGATCAGCTCCTCCGCCGCGCGCCCGCCGTACGCCATCACCAGGCGCGCCTCCAGCTGGCGGCGGGTGATGGACACGCGGTCGTCCTCCGGCAGCGTGAACGCCATCCCCAGCGCGCGGCCGCGCGGGATGATGGTGACCTTATGCAGCGGATCGTTGCCCAGCACCACGATGGTGCACAGCGCGTGGCCGGCCTCGTGGTACGCGGTCAGCCGGCGCTCCTCGTCCTTCATCACGTAGGAGCGGCGCTCGGCGCCCATCATGACCTTGTCCTTGGCGTCCTCGAAGTCCGCCATCTGCACCTTTTCGCGCCCGCGGCGCGCGGCGAGAAGGGCGGCCTCGTTCACCAGGTTGGCCAGGTCGGCGCCCGCCATCCCCGGCGTGCCGCGGGCAATGACGCCCACTTCCACGTCGGCGCCCAGCGGCACCTTCTTCATGTGCACCTTCAGAATCCCCTCGCGGCCGCGCAGGTCCGGCGCGTCCACCACGATCTGCCGGTCGAAGCGGCCGGGACGCAGCAGCGCGGGGTCCAGCACGTCGGGCCGGTTGGTGGCGGCAATGAGGATGACGCCGTCGTTGCCCTCAAAGCCGTCCATCTCCACCAGCAGCTGGTTCAGCGTCTGCTCGCGCTCGTCGTGCCCGCCGCCCAGACCGGCGCCGCGGTGGCGGCCCACCGCGTCGATTTCGTCGATGAAGATGATGCACGGCGCATGCGCCTTGCCCTGCTCAAACAGGTCGCGCACGCGGCTGGCGCCCACGCCCACGAACATCTCCACGAAGTCCGATCCGCTCATCGAGAAGAACGGACGCCCCGCCTCACCCGCCACCGCGCGGGCCAGCAGCGTCTTGCCGGTTCCCGGGGGGCCCACCAGGAGCGCGCCCTTGGGAATGCGCCCGCCCAGCCGGCTGAACTTCTTGGGATCCTTGAGGAACTCCACGATCTCCTGCAGGTCGGCCTTGGCCTCGTCCGCCCCGGCCACGTCGTCAAACGTGATCTTGGGCGTGTCGGCGTTGAGCATGCGCGCCTTGCTCTTGCCGAACTGGAAGGCCTTGTTGCCGCTGGCCTGCATCTGTCGCGTGATGAAGATGAAGAACGCGATGAACAGGACCCAGGGAAGCGCGGTGATCAGCACCTGCGCCACGCTGACGGGCGCCTCGGTGGCCGAAATGTGCACGCCGGATGCCTGCATGAGCTTGATCAGCTCTTCGGAGTCTTTGACGGGCGCGCGCGTGGTGAAGCGGTGCACCGGCGTCTGCCCCACCATGGTGGGCTGGCGCAGGTGACCGCGCAGAACGGCGCCGTCAATGACCTGCACCGAGTCCACGTTGCGGTTCTGCAGATGCGTGGTGAACTCGGTGTAGTCGATGGGCCGTACGCGCGCACCGCGGCTGCTGGTGAGCTGAACGGTGGCGATGGACAGCGCGATGAGCGCCATCCAGAAGAGAGACGTACGCGTGATGCGGCCCATCTTGGGCGGCTGCGGACGGGGCGTGCCCTTTTCTTCGTCTGCCATGACTGCGTCTTTCAGTCGCGGTGCCGCCGCAGGGGCGGCCCGCGTTCAAGATCGATGCGAACGGAAGCGGCCGTTCAGGGCTGAATGACCCCGATGAACGGCAGGTTCCGGAAGTATTCCGAGTGGTCCAGCCCGTACCCGATCACGAAGTCGTGCGGGCAGTCGAAGCCCACCCACCGGGGCTCCAGCACCAGGTCGCGGGCGATGTGCTTGTGCAGCAGCGCGCACACTTCCAGCGACGCCGGGTTGTGCGTCCGCAGCTGCGGAAGAAGGCGGTTGAGGGTGGTGCCGCTGTCGACGATGTCTTCCACCAGAATGACGTGCTTGCCCGTGAGCACCGACGACGAGTCGTACAGCAGGCTCACCTCGCCCGTGCTGACGGTTCCCCCGCCGTAGCTGGAGGCGATCAGAAAGTCCACCTCCATGGGCCGGGCGATCTCGCGCACCACGTCGCTCAGAAAGATGAACGAGCCCTTGAGGGTGCCCAGCACGAGGAGTTCCTCGTCCTTGGGATAGGCCTCCGTGATTTCGCGCCCGATCTCGCGCACGCGCTCCGCGATCTGTTCGGTGCTGAACAGGATGCGCGACAGGGGGCGGCCGCCGGTGCGGGCCAGGGTGAGCTCGGTGTCAGGCATCGTAGATCGAAAGGGTGATGGCCGGCTCGCCGGGCCGGGGCCCGGCGTCTGCCGCGGCGGCCACGCCGGCCACCCACAGCACGGTCCCGTGCGCGTCCGCCAGCACGGGCACGGCGAGACGCGCCCGCAGGGGGACGCGCGCCTCGCCCAACAGCTTCTTCAACGTACGGGTTCCCGCGTGCGTGCGGATGCGGTCGCCGGGCAACCATCCGCGCAGCAGCAGCGGGAACCGTGCGGGGTCCGCGCTCACCCGCAGCGTCCAGCGCGCATCCGCCGGGGCGTCGACCCCCGCGGTCCAGCGCGCCGCGAACCGGGCGCCGCCGAGCGCCAGGCCGCCCTCTCCCGGCACGGCGGGGATGAGCAGCGGCGCGTCGGGCGGCGGGGGTTCCGGGCCGGGGCCGCGCTCCACGCGCGCGGTGCCGAACTCGGTGGTGATACGCACTCCGCCGGCGAGCCGCAGGGTGCGCCCGCTGGAAGCGTTGCTGATAAACTCAAGCGCCAGGCGGGTTCCCGCGCGGTCCGGCGCGGCACCCAACCGGCGGAGCAGCAGCCGCAGCACGCGCGCGGCCACGGGCCAATCATAAGCCGCGAAGCGGTCGCGAACAAGCAGCAGGGCGCCATTCTCTTCGCGCGCGGATTCCGCCACCAGCGGCGCGAGCACGGCCTCCCACGCGGCCTCGTCCTCGCGGGCGAGCGCGGCCAGCCGCACCAGGGCCCGGCGCGCGCCCGGCGCCACCCGCTCCGCCTGCGGAAGCACCCGGTGCCGCAGGCGGTTGCGCGACGGCTCCAGCATCCGGTTGGTGGGGTCCGGCCGCCAGCGCAGCCCCGCCGCGCGGGCGTACGCACGCAGTTCATCGCGCCAGAACGGGAGCAGCGGGCGGACCAGCCCCGTCCCGTCCGCGGGCGGAATGCCGGCCAGCCCGCGCACCCCCGTGCCCCTCAGGACGCGGAACAGCACCGTTTCTGCCTGGTCGTCCGCGTGGTGCGCGGTGGCCAGGTGCGTGGCGCCCGCTTCCGCCTGGATGCCGCGCAGAAAGGCGTAACGTGCGTCGCGCGCCTCGGCTTCGGTGCGCGGCGGATGACCGGCGCGCGCCGTCCGCAGCGGCACGCCCCACGCGCGGCACAGCCCCGCCACCCAGTGCGCGTCCGCCGCGCTCCCCGCGCGCATTCCGTGGTCGAAGTGCGCGGCGGTCAGCGCCAGCCCGTCATCCTCCACGGCGAAGCGCAGCAGGTGCAGCAGCGCGACGGAATCCATCCCCCCGGAAAGCGCCACCACGACGTGCGCCCCCGTCCCGCGCACGCCCAGCGCATCCAGTTCGCGCCGGAAGCGGTCCGCGAGCGGTCGGGTGGATTCGTCCATGCGGGCGGATTGCGGGAGTTGCGTCTGGTGACGGTGATCGGCGAAGCGGATGATATCGCGCCGGGAACGACGGAAGTCCGCGCGCGGAGGTGCGGCGTCCCCTTCCCGGCCGCGGATACAACCGTCGCAGAACGCAGGCGGATGCGCGTCCCGAGACGCTGTCGATCCGAATCTACCGGCGTCCAGTCTGAAAACAAACTCGCCGCCCGTTGCGGGGCGGCGAGTGGGGCAGGTCAGCGGGCGTCGCCGGCGCTTCGGCGCGGGACGCCGTCGCGGGGCGGGCGCTTGGCGGTGTTCACGCGCAGTTCGCTGTGCACGCCGCGCACGCCTTCCACGTCCCACGCATCATCCGTGGCGTAGCGCACTTCCTGGTAGTCCGGCAGCTCGCCGGTAAGGGTCACCACGCCGTCCTTGACCTCTACCGTGATCGCCTCGGCATCCACCCAGGTGTCGTAGAAGAGCGCGTCCTCCACTTCCTGCTTCAGCTCGGCGTCGGGGCGCGTGCGGCTGCGCAGGCGCTGGTGGTAGGGGCCCAGGCCGTAGCGGGCGGGGCCGTGCAGGGGCCCGCTCTGCCACTCGCCGTCCGTGTCCTCGAACTCCATCTCCGGCTCGTACGACGGGCCGCTGCTGAATTCCTGCCGCGCGCCCCCGAAGCCGGAGAACGGATGAAAGTCGTCGCCGTATCCGTTGGCGCGGGGACCCATTCCACCCTGGCGGGGGCCGGGGTTCCACTCACCCCGGTGGCCCCAGCCGGCATCGTATCGCGACATCGTTCTCCTGAAAGCGAAAAGGTTGGCCGCGCGGCGGGGCATCCTCATCCCCAAAACCGGCCTTGTCCCTGCCCCGCGCGGCGCCGTACGGGCCGCAACAACCGTTCCAGACAGGAGGAGAAAAGAAGTGCCCGGTGGACAAAAGACAGCGTCCGCCGGCGAGAGGCGCTCAGCGTTCGAGAGGCTGGCCACGCACGAGCGGCGCAGAAGAGGAAAGCGCCCGGCGCCGCCTGGGCACCGGGCACTTGAACCTGGGCACTTCAGTTCATCCCCGCCTCAGCTCCGCAGCAGCCGCTCGAGCCACGGCTCCACCTCGTCCGCGGGCGGGCCGGGCGGGAGCGGGCGGCCGGTAGCTTCGTGGAGCACGCGCGCGAGCCGGTCCGGCCGGTCGCTGATGACGCCGTCTACCCCCCACGAAAGCAGCCGCCGCATGTCCGCCTCGTCATCCACCGTCCAGATGTGGATGGCCACGTTGCGCGCGTGCGCCTCGCGAATCCATCGCGGGCTCAGCACCTGCCGACCGCCCGCCTTTTCCGGCATCTGAAAGGCATCCACCGGCGGCCGGTAGAAGCGCGTGGTGCGGGAAAGATGATGGGCCAGAAAGGCATACAGCTCCTGCGCCCCCGCGCTCGTGGGCCCGGCGTAGTCGCGAAAGGCGCTTCGATTGCGGCGGTCTCCCGCGGCGATCAGCACGCGGTGCGTGGAGCCGGTGGCGTCGATGGCGCGCTGCACCGCCGCCTGCGCGCGGCCGTCCTTGATCTCCACGTTCACCCGCGCGTCGGGAAGCGCCTCCAGCACCTCGCGCAGGGTGGAAAGCACGACTCCCCGCCCGCGGTACGGAAAGGTGCGTCCGCCATCCGGCGTGAAGCGGTAGCCGGCGTCCAGCGCGCGCAGTTCCGCCAGAGTGTGGTCGGCCACGCGCCCGGTGCCGTCCGTGGTGCGGTCCACGGTGGGGTCGTGGATGACGACGCACTCGCCGTCGCGCGTGGGCTGCACGTCGATCTCCAGCAGATCGGCGCGCCACCAGTGCAGGGCGCGCCGAAAGGCGTGGAGCGTGTTTTCGGGGGCGAGCAGAGATCCGCCGCGATGGGCGATCAGAAGGGGCGCACCGCCCAGGTAGCGGTGGCCCGGACGGGAGCGGCCGCCCAGCGGCGAGGGAATGCGCACGGAGCGGCCGCGGACCGGGGGTTCAGGGCTGCGCTTCGAGCCGCTCGATTTCCGCCTGCGACACGCGGTACAGGCGGTGCAGCACCAGGTCGATGAGCTGCGCCGTCATGGCGCGGGCGTACACCACCTGCTGCGAGTCGGCGCCCTTTTCCACGTCGGCGGAAAGCTCGGCGTGGCGGTCGCCCAGCATGGCAAGGATGGCTTCCACCCCGTCCGGATGCGGGCGCGCCGGGGCCAGGGCGTCGGCCGGCACGCGCTCCACCAGCAGTCCATCCACAAAGGCGAGAAAGGCGGGAAACACCATTTCCGTCAGGTGGCCGCCGGGAATGCTTTCCTCGTCCGTAAGCTCTTCCCACGCAAGCTCGTTGACGTACAGCTCCTCGCCTTCCCGGCGCACGTACTCCAGGTGCTCGGCGGACAGCTCCTTTGCGCCGGCGCCGGCGGTGGGCGCGGGGCGGCCGAGGGCTTCCAGAATGCGGGCGCGGCGGCGCTCGACGTAGGCCTGTGCGGTCACGGGTGCGGGGGCGTCGGTGCTCATGGAAACGGGGCTCCAGCCAGAAACGTACAGAAGATTTCGATCCCGGGATCGGGCCGGAGAACATAGGCCGGCGCCCCACCGGACGCAACGCGCCGCGCTCCCGGGCCGCGGCGGGCCGTCAGGCGGAGGGCGCCATCCCCGCCACGCGGCCCGGGCGGGCCGGCTCCTCTGCCGGCGCCGCATCCGGCTCGTCCATCGTCGCCAGATCCAGCGCGGCCCCGTCCATCAGCACGTCGCTCAGAACGGCGCCCGTAAGGTCCGCCCCGCGCAGCACGGCACTCTCCAGCCGCGCCCCGGTGAGGTCCGCGCCGGACAGATTGCACCCCGTGAGGTTGGCCGCGCGCAGGTCAGCGCCGCACAGCCGGGCGCCGCTGAGGTCCGCGTAGTCCAGCGAGGCGTGCTCCAGCACCGCGTCGGTGAGGTTGGCGCCGTGCAGGTACGCGCCGGTCAGGTTGGCGCCCTTGAACTGCGCGCCCACCGCGTCGGCGCCGGTGAGCACCGCGCCCTTGAGGAACGCGCCGGTAAAGCGGGCTCCGCGCAGCGTGGCCCACTCCAGAAACACGCCTTCCGCGTAGGACCACTCCATCACCGCGTCTTCGGCGTGCACGCCCCACAGGTTGGCGCCCTTGAGGAACGCCTCCGTGAGGTCCGCGCCGCTCAGGTCCGCGCCCTTGAGGTCGGCACCCTGCAGCTCGGCGCCGGCCAGGTTGGCCCGCCGCAGCTGCGCCCCGGCCAGCGAGGCGCCCTTGAGCACCGCGCGCTCCAGCAGCGCCCCGGAAAGGTCCGCCCGCTCCAGCCGCGCGCCGCGCAGATCCGCGCCGCGCAGCCGCAGGTGCCCCGCGGCAATCAGCATCCACAGGTCTCGGTCGGAAAGCAGGCGGTCCATGCGGGGCTCCGGGGGAAGGTGGTGGCGGGAAGGGTGGGGCGGATCAGCGGCTGGCGCTCTGCGTGGCCACGCGCCAGCGCATGTGGCCCGCCCATCCGCAGCGGCGGCACTCCCGCGCCGCGGCGCCGCCCATGCGGGCCAGCAGCAGGTCCAGCGAGCCCGCCGTGCGC
This sequence comes from Longimicrobium terrae, assembly GCF_014202995.1. Classification (NCBI taxonomy): domain Bacteria; kingdom Pseudomonadati; phylum Gemmatimonadota; class Longimicrobiia; order Longimicrobiales; family Longimicrobiaceae; genus Longimicrobium; species Longimicrobium terrae. The sequence goes on along the minus strand of NZ_JACHIA010000011.1, from coordinate 181,871 downwards.
CGCCGGTCGGTGACGGTGCGGCAGCAGGGGCACTGCGGCGCGTACGGCAGCCGGCCGAAGTAGCGGGACAGGCCCCACGCGGCCGCCGCGGAAAGCAGGCTCAGCAGCACGATCATCACCGTCACGCCACCCCCTCGATCCCCGGGCGAAACCAGCGGTCCGGACACTCCGGACCGTCTGGACGCGTATGCAACCGCCGTTCCCCGGAGATCGCACGGACCTTGCGAGGCGTGGGAGGACGTGAACTCCACCCCGGACGCGGAGGCCAGCACGTGGGCGATCATCGGTACGGCCGCGAGTTTCGCGGCGGATACGGCGGGGACTACGGGCGGCCCTATCGCGCCGGCCCCGGACGTGGGTACGACGCGGGATATGCCCGGCCCAGCCGGTACGACGCGGGATACGCCCGGCCCAGCCGGTACGACGCGGGATACTCGGCCCGGCCCGCCTACGACGCGGGCTATGCCCTGCGGTCACCCTGGCTGGGCGAGGCGGGGCCGGAGTGGCCGTCGTTCATCCCCTTTGGATGGAACCCCATGGCGCGCTGGTCCGGGTGGGACCCCGGGATGGGCGCCGCGCCGCGCTCGCCCGATCCCATCGCGCGGGCCGCGTACGGCGAGGGAGGATACGCGCCGGGAGGCCATGACCGCAGACCCCGCCCGCCGTCGCGCGGATACGGGCGTGATTTCGCGGGCGCGCCGCGGCGCGTGGACCCGCGGAACAGCCCCACGTGGGGGCGCGGCGGGGACGACGCGGTGCGCGAATGGGCGCGCAGGCACGGATACGGCATGGAGTTCACCATCGAACCGCGCCCGCGGGGGCGCTGATCGTCACCAGAGACCGGAGCATACGATGCCCAAGCGTAACGTGGACCCCAGCTTTGACCCCGAGGAGATCGAGGACCTGGACCCGCTCGGCGAGCAGGCCTTTGCCGAGGCGGGCTTTCAGGACGGGCCCGACGGCGGTCCGGACTTTTCGGCTCCGGGGCTGGTGGATTCGGCGGATGACAAGCGGCCCGGCGGGTTCGGGCAGAAGGTGGCCGGGATTCCGGAAGAGCGCCAGCACGAGATCAACACGCCCAGCGAGCAGCGGCCGGACAGCGGCTTCGGCGTGATTCACGAGCGCGGCGGCGAGAGCAAGGGCGATCCCGCGGTGGGCGGCACGCGCCCGGACTGATCGCGGGGTGGGTGGATGACCAACGGGGGCGCCTCAGCCGAGGCGCCCCCGTTCGTTTTCCGCCGTGCGAGGACACGGGCCCGGCGTGGATGGCGGAGTTCAGGGCGGCCCCCACCCGGGCCGGCACCACCGGCCCACCCTCCCCCAAAAAAGACTGGGGGAGGGTTGGGGGGCGGAGAGTTCGTCGCGGCGCGCGGAGTCTCTGCCCGGCGAACGGCTTCCGGAGCGGATGAATCCGCCGCTCCAGAAGCGCAAAGCCCCGACACCGGCCGCTGGCGCGCCCGGTTCGGGGCTTCAACTGCGATGGGTACGAGCAGGTTGGTTGGGGGCGCAGTCCGCGGAGGCGGACTTCGTGTCTTTCGAGGCGCGGTTTCAACCGCCGGGCGGCACCCGCCGACCCGCACCGCCCTCAGCCCCCGCTCCGGCCGCGAGCACCATCCGTAGCGCACCGATCTGCCGTTCTCCCCTCTCCGTGCGGCAGTTTGCACGGGGACGGGCCGGGGGAGGGGCCTGCCAGCCATCCGCCGGCACAGCACCATCCGAAGAAAACCAATCTGGGGTGTGCTCCCTCTCCCACATCCGTTCGTGGGAGAGGGTCGTCGTGCGCAGCACGCGGGGTGAGGGCCCCCGCCCGCCACCGCGCCGAACCCCGTCTCCACACCAGACCGCTCCCCTTCTACGAAGTTCTACGAAGTAAGCGGACGGGAACTCGCTCAGACCGCCTTTTCCTCCGCCGGAATGGTGAACAGGAACGTACTCCCCACGCCCAGTTCGCTTTCCACCCAGATCCGCCCGGCGTGCTGCTCCACGATCCCCCGCGCGATCGCCAGCCCCAGCCCCGAGCCGCCCTTTTCCCGCGCGTCGTGCGAGTGAACCTGGCGGAAGCGCTCGAACACCGTGTCGAGCTTGTCCAGCGGAATGCCGCGCCCGTGGTCCTGCACCGAAAAGAGCGCGTGGCCGCCCTGCCGGATCGCGCGGATCTCCACGGACGACCCCGCGGGCGAGAACTTCACCGCGTTGCCGATCAGGTTCACCAGTACCTGCGCCAGCTTGGGGCCGTCCGCCACCAGCGAAAACGGCGCCGGCTGCACCACCAGCGACACGCCCGCCGCCTCCGCCGACCCCGCCACCGTCTCGGCCGCGTTCACCAGAAGCTCGCCCGCGGAAATCGTCTCCAGGTCCAGCGATCCGCGGCCGGCGCGCAGCCGCTCGATCGTCAGGATGCTGTTGGTGAGCTCCGTCAGGCGATCGGCGTTGCGGCTGGCCACCTGAATCAGGCGGCGCGCGCGGTCGTCGGCAATGGTATCGGTGTGCATCCCCGCCAGCAGCCCCAGCGCGCCGCGGATTGAGGTGAGCGGCGTGCGCAGTTCGTGGCTCACCACCGCGGCGAACTCGTCCTTCAGCCGGTCCAGCTCCCGCTGCTCGGTGACGTCGATGCCGCTGGCCACCACGTGCGTCACCTCGCCGTTCTCCCCCGCGATGGCGGCGTTGGACCAGGCGATCCGGCGGCGCGTGCCATTCCTCATCACCCACTCGTGCTCGCTGCGCCGCGCGTACTCGCCCGCGGCCAGGTCGCCCATCATCTCCACCACGTCCGGCGCGTCGGCGGAGTCCACGAAAAGGGTGAAGTGCTGGCCCAGGACCTCTTCCTGGCTGTAGCCGGAAAGCCGCTCGCACGCGCGGTTGAAGCGCACGATGCGCCCGTCGATGTCGGAAACCACGATCAGCGCGTCCGCCGTGTTCAGCACGGTGGCGCTGAAGGCCCGCTCCGCCGCCTGCTCCCGCAGCGCGTGCTCCAGCGACTGGCGGGCGTCCAGCAGCGAGCGCCGCTCCAGCCGCAGGCGGATCTCCCGCTCGGCGCTGGCGGCCAGTTCGGCCAGAACCTGCACCTCGTCGTCCGTCCACCGCCGTGGATGGTAGTCCACCACGCAGAAAGTGCCCAGCGGGCGGCTCTGCGCGTCGCGGATGGGGACGCCCACGTACGAGACCAGCCCCATGGAAGTAACCGCGGGTACCGTCCGGTATACGGGGTGTTCGCGCGCGTCTCCGATCACCAGCGGCTCGCCGCGTCCGAGCGCGTAATGACAGAAAGTGGTCTCCTCCAGCTGCCGCACGGTGGACAGCGGCTCGCCGAAGCCAAAGCAGCTCTGCAGAAAGTCGCGCCGGTCATCCACCAGGTTCACGAAGGCGGCAGGCACGCGCACCAGCCGTGACGCCAGCCGCGTCAGCCGCTCGAACACCTCGTCGGGCGGGGCATCCAGCAACTCCGTCATCCGCAGCGACAGGAGGCGCGCGGGATCGGACCGGTCGTACGGCGTGGCGGATTCGGACATGCGAGAACGTCAGCGCTAAGGTATGTACAGCGTCCGTTTCGAATCTATTCGCGCACGCCGGGCGCGGAAAGCGCCATCGCGTGATCAGGCTGCGCCCGGCAGCCCCCGTCGCGCGGCCCGCGCGCTCCAGTCCACGCCGCAGGGCCGTGTTTCTGCAATCCTTCCGCCGCGGCGCAATCTGATCCCCCCTGCCCCGTGCGCGCGTGATGGACAAGCTGCCGTTCGACATCGACGAAGTGGTGCGCCGGCTGCGCGAGGCCGTGCGCCCGTTCGCCCCCGCCGCCCTGTTCGACCTGGCGGACCGGGGCTTCGGCTCGCCGTTTCAGCAGCTGGTGGCGTGCATGATCAGCATCCGCACGCGCGACGAGGTGACGACGCCCACCGCGCTGTCGCTGTTCGCCCGCGCCGCCACGCCCGCCCAGGTGGCCGCGCTCGCGGTGGAGGAAATCGACGCGCTGATCCACGACTGCGCCTTTCACGAGGCCAAGGCGGGGCAGATCGCCGAGATCGCGCGGCGGCTGGTGGCGGAGCACGGCGGGGAACTGGGGTGCGACGAGGAGCTGATCCTGGGCTTCCGCGGCGTGGGGCCCAAGTGCGCCAACCTGGTGCTGGGGATTGCGTGCGGGGTGCCGCGGATCGGCGTGGACATTCACGTGCACCGGGTGACCAACCGCTGGGGATACGTGGCCGCCGCCACGCCGGAGGGTACGATGCGCGAACTGCAGCGGGTGCTGCCGGAGCGGTACCACGTGGAGATCAACCGGCTGCTGGTGCCGTTCGGCAAGCACGTGTGCACCGGCCGGCTGCCGCGGTGCAGCACCTGCCCCGTGCTGGACTTCTGCCGTCAGGTGGGGGTGGATGAACATCGGTAGATGACGGGCGGTCGCCTCGCCGCGACGCGGATCGCGGCTTTCGCTCAGTCCCCGTCCCGCCGTCCGCGACAGCTCCATCCATCGACGGAGCGCGATAGAGGCGGGATTGGATCGCCATCTCAGGTTTCAGGCGCGGCTGGCGGTGGCGCGGCGCACTCGGCGATGATGATCGCGAGAAGCCGGGATGCCTTCAGGAACTCGATGCACCGCGTGCGCTGCTCCACGCGCAGATCTTCCGCGGCGATGCGCTCCAGCAGTTCATCGACCTCTTCCATGAGCGACTCCGCCTGTCCCGCGTGATCGATCGGGGCGCCGCCCAGAAACGCCGCGTCCAATCGCGGCGACCCAGCTGACGACGTGATCGATCTCGCATTCCACGTCATGGCCGGGCGATCGGCGGTTGCCGTTCTCGTAGGCCTCCGTCGGGCGGTCCAGCCGGATCCACGCGTGCCAGCTCCGCACGAACTCACGTTTTCCGTTCATCTTCCTTCCCGCTCGGGTGCAGGCCCCCATCCCACGTTCCGCCGCGCGACCGGCAGAACCGTCCGCCGGCACGGAGCGCCGGGGCCGATGCGTGCCGGCGCAATCCTGCAGAGAAAGACAGGGGCCGCCGGAATCATCCAGCGGCCCCTCACCCTGAATCCACGGCCCGAGCCGGAGCCGCTGCGCGGCGGAGGCCGGCTATCTCACGGCGATCGAGGTCGATCGACGAACTCGTCAACCTCGGGGATGGCTCGACCGCGCTTCGCTGGCGTCACCCGATACACCTTCACGCCATCTGCGCTCGTGCGGAGCAAGGTACGCGGAAACTGAGCTGGCCGTACCCAGTACGTGGAGAATTCCAGAGCCTTTCTCCACGAGCACAGGCGCATTCCCGCCGATCAGGAACCGTGGATTCCGGGTCTGCTGAAACAACTCAGTGGTGTAGAAGAACACCCATCCGTACGGCAGATCCAGGGTCTGCTCTTCCAGTATCACCAGATTCAGATCCGGCCGGTCCAGGGTTTCCAGATATTGCGCGACGAGAGCCTTCGCTTCCGCTTCTGTGATCATCGATTCTCGTGGGGAGGTATGAGGCCGCCCACGCCCGTCGGCGGCGACTCGAAGCGGCTACTCCAAGTCCCCGAAAAGTGCGTGAAAGATGGTAGGAATCGCTGACCGGTTCTGACGCTTCAGATACGGTTCTGAACGCGTCGACAACCATGGTACCGGCTCATTGCAGAGGGCAGGATCGAGTTCCTGTAACCCGTGTTCCGAGAGGGCCCGGCACGTTCCTTCAATGATCTCCGGCCACGGGGGCTGACTTGGCGGCGTCAGAAGAAGCGAGGCTGAGACTCGCGTTCCCGTGCTCGAGAAGCGGTTCCAGTACCCTGACCAGAACGGACCCACACGGCTGACATCAATGATCCAGTACGTGAGCTGGTCAGCGTGCATCCTGAGAAGCCTGGACCGTTCTGAATCGGTCACCTGATCGCTGAACTCTGTCCAGTTGGGAGATCCTGGAAGGCCGATGTGAAATACGCATCTGCGATCCGCAAGCTGACTGGGGAATTCCACTTCAACAGCACAAGCATGATCTCGCGATATAACCGTCACCAATTCCTCGAGGCGGGGAATCGTTGCAAGCTGGTCTGGTTGTTGGATGGCGAGTTCTTCATACACTCCGGTCGGGTAGCCAGACCGGAGTACCGCTTCGATCAGCAATCGTTGCTCGACCACTTCCCGTACCCCCCACGATCAGTTCACCGGGACGTTCAGGAGAAGAACTCACGGGGCTTACAACGAGCGCCGCCTACTAGATTCGGGTGAGTTAGTGTATAAGAGACCAACCGCGACCAGCAGAAGCATCCGCACCACCAGTGAAAGCAGATACATGTTCAACGTACTCGCAGTCCCATACATGATCGCGAACCGTTCCATTCCATCAACGTATACATACCACATATTGGCGAAAAGACTCAACGCCAAAGCCATTCCCATCGTGACAGTTGCACGCCGAAACCTCCCTTGATAGACCTGCAGGCAGAATAGCGCCAACAGCATCGATTCAGAAAAATTAATTCCCACACGCCACAGGGGCGCAGGGATGAACGGCGTAGACGTTTGTTCGTAAACGAGATAGGGATCCATGAGAAGGGAAGTGCCCACGCAGGCGACGCCTACAAGAATCAGAAACTTCACGATCATGGCTCCCGTCCTGTGTTCGGGCAGGCAGGCGGTATCTGTTGCTCACTGGTCCGCCTTGGATAGCAACCCACCAAGATTCTCGTAGCGTTATCTGTAGTGGTCGCCGGAGACGTTTTTGTCGGTAAGTCCGTACATAATCGCGTGTGCATGACCTAATTCATGCCCTAGCGCCACCAATGCACTCACGTTCCACAGTTGGCCAACTCGCGCCGGGTCGATCAACACCCGCGCGTCGTCGTTGAACCACCCGCGCCAAGGCATGTAGGTCATTGCGCCGCCGGCGTGCAGCACGATTCTCAATCTCACCTTAAGCCCGAAGGGATCATCGTACGAAACAGGATCCCCCGCCGCGAATCCATACGTATTCAGTCCACCCTCAACCCCGATCGGGTCCGTCTGCGTGAACTGGCCCGTGGCCGGGTCGTTGTAGCGGTTGCGTATGTACATGCGGCCGCTCGCGTCCCGCATGCCGTCCACCAGGCCGCCCCACCAGTCGCTCTGGCCAGAGGGCGCCGTTTCCGCCGCGTGGCTCGCCGTCGTCTTCCACCCCGGCCACACAATCCACAGGCAGTTCGTCACCACGGTGCCGTGGCACTCCGCGCGCTGCCCGTTCGCCAGGGTACCCGTCGCGAACGTGCCCCCCCAGTTGTCGTGCGGGATGACGCTCGTGCCGCCCTTGGTGATCACCAGCGGCCGGTCGATCCCGCCCCCGTGCAGGTAGCTCACGCGCCCGTACTGCCCAGTGCCGGAGGCGCGCGCGTTCTGCGGCGGCCCCGCCGTCATAGTTCCGCAGTTCACATAAAACTGCTCACCTGATGATCCGTGCGATCGGTCTACTTCCGAGTGCGAGGCGCGCAGCAGGGATGCGTCCACGAGGGCGCTGAATTATTTACGTTACGTAGATCTGAACTCCACCGGGCGTGGCTCCGAGAGGCGCTCTCCAACAGCGCGCCCCTCGAAGCCACAATACGGACTGCCGCTGCGCTACCACTGTACTGAGCCGTCACGTGTATCATCTGCGCCGTTCTCACAGCGAGGTAAGACGATCCGACCTAATCACCTGCTGGATTCCTAGCCGCCCGAGCCGTACACCGTCGTGCCATGCCCATAGGGCGGATCCAGACCCCCATAGCTAACGAGCGGTGTCAGGCCACCGGAACAGCCCATTCGGCACCTGCATCCATCATTGCGAGCCGGTCACTCTCTCCACAAGAGAGGTACGAAAAATCGACCGAAAGAGCTAAAAAATTTCCTGACGCTAAAAACCATTTGCCCCCAAATGCTTGGTCGTGAGTACATTCCAAGTGATTGGCTTCCGAACGAAAGTAGATGTCCACGCCTACATCATCGAGGGATCGCGAAACGTACGGGAACGTCGATATATTGCGCAGAAACCCTGCTGTTTTCCCAACAGGATGCACTCGAATCCCCGCGATTCTCCCGAATCGGTCTTCCAGGCGATCATAGAACGTAGTCAAGTCTCCATGGCCAGATTCTTCGTATCTCCGTTCAGAGATAGTGAAGGCCACGGGTGACTCCCCGCGGATCCATGCGAGTCGAAGTTTGTCATCGAAAAGCATGATTAGCCACTCGGTTTCCAAGTCGCTTTCCATCTGTCTCTTCCGTGCAGGAGTTAGTAGCTCATCGAAGCATGTTGAGCGCACGGTCGATCAGCGCAATCCGTGCAGCTTGCACTCCCGACTTATCCACCCCCGCCCTGATGACTTCCGTGGCAACTAGTCGGTACCTCATCAGAGTAGCGCGCCCGAGACCTTCTGGTATGGAGAAGTTAGCCGCCTTTTGAGCTGCACCTTGGACGTTTTTACCGAAGAATTCCCGCAACAATGCCCGTTCAGCGGGCGCAATCGCTGAATGCGTCGCCACTCCGGTCCCCGTGCCAGCCGCCGCCGTGCTGCTCAGAAAGCCTGATGCCATCCCGGCGGCTGCCACTGTGATTGTCGTCTTGGCGTACGTATCTCTCGTCCAAAGGGCAGAGAAATATCCGAGCGCCGTCGCGCCAACTCGTTGGGCACCATCGCTGTTCATCGCTACACTTGCCCAGTGCTGCGTAGCGTCCTCCCCAGCAGATACTCCAAGCAGGTCGCACATCCATTTAGGGGGGCACAAGCCATATGGGTCGGAGTACGACACCGGATCCCCGGCCGCGAACCCGTATGCGTTCAGCCCGCCCGCGACGCCGATCGGGTCCGTCTGCGTGAACTGTCCGGTCTTTGGGTCGTAGTAGCGGTTGCGCATGTACATGCGGCCGCTGGCGTCGCGCATGCCATCCACCAGACCGCCCCACCAGTCGCTCTGGCCGGAAGGCGTGACTTCCGCCGCGTGGCTCGCCGTCGTCTTCCACCCCGGCCACACGATCCACAGGCAGTTCGTCACCGTGGTGCCGTGGCACTCCGCGCGCTGCCCGTTCGCCAGGGTACCCGTCGCGAACGTGCCGCGCCAGTTGTCGTGCGGAACGACGCTCGTGCCGCCCTTGGTGATCAGCAGCGGACGGTCGATGCCGCCCGCGTGCAGGTAGCTCACGCGCCCGTACTGCCCGCCCGTGCCGTCCGCGAGCTCCTGGTTCTGCCCGTTACTCCCGTTGGCCCGCAGTTCCCACAGCAGCTGGTCGCCCGACCAGATGAAGCGCGTGATGGTGCTGGCGCACTCTCCCATCCCAGTGCCGTTGCACACGCTGTCCCGCCGCGTGCGCTCCAGAATGCGCCGGCCCAGCGCGTCATACCTGTACTCGGAGAAGAGTCCGCGCGTGTTCAGGCCCGCCTCTCCCGACTGCGAACGACTGTCCGTCTGCAGCACCCGCAGCTTCTCGTCGGCCCCGTACAGGTTCCACGTCACCGAAACGCTGCTGGTTTCGGTGACGGATTTGTACGTCACATCCCGGGCCCACTCCACGTTCCCGGACAGGTCATAGGACCGCAGGGTGCTGTCAGGCAGGAACGGCTCCGCAGGATTCTCCGACGGAAGCCGGTTGATCCGGAGAACACGGCCCGTCTTGATCGCGTACTGCGTCTGGTACGGCACGGGCGTGGCGTTCTGCATGGTGCTGCGACGGAACTGGTTGCCCATCGCGTCCACCGTGAACCGCTCGATGTTGGCCGCGTTGTCCTCGACGTTGTTCCAGTTCGTGGCGACCAGGTTGCCCAGCCCGGAGAACCAGTTGTCCGAGTGGCTCCCGTCCCCATCAAACTCGGTGTACGAGTGCAGCAGCTTGCCGCGCGCGTCGTACTCGTGCGTCTCGCGGCTCAGCTCACCCTCCACCGCGGTACTGTCCACGCGGAAGATGCGCTGCCCGCCGACGTCGTACACGCTCCGCTCGATCCCGCTCGGATACGTCTGCCAGATCATCCGGTCATGCTCGTCGTATCCGAACTGGAAAACGTGCCCCTGCCGCCCGGTCACCTGCGCCAGCGCCCCAGTCACCGAGTGATAGGCGTAGCTGTCCGTCCGGGATCCGGCCGCGGCCAGGTTGCCCGGGTGCTGCACCGTGTTCACCCGCCCGGCCATGTCGTAGCCGTACTCGATCCCGTAGACGTGCTGGCTGTAGTCCAGGCCGTCGTAGCTGCGCATCTGGATCGTATCGGTCCGGAGCGCGCCGCCGGGGTAGTACCCGCGGAGTACCCGTGCGTCCAGGTTCTCGGCCCACACCTGGTTGCCCGCCGCGTCGTAGCGGTAGACGAACACCTCGCCGGGGATGGAGTAGCCACCCGCCGGATTGGTGGAATAGAACGGGAACCGGTACAGCGGGCAGGGATCCGCCCCGCCGGGAGGGCACTGGCGGGCGTACGATGTTTCGGGAACGGTGCGCTTCACCATGCGCCCCAGCGCATCGTACTCGGAGAGGATGCGCCGGCCGCGCTGGGTGATCCAGGCGGTGACGTTGCCCGCCCGGTCGTACTCAAACCGCTGCACCGGGCCGGACCCGTCGTTCTCCGTCAGCTTGCGGCCGGCGTTGTCATACGTGTACTGGTTGATCAGCGTGCCGACACCCGCGGAGTCGGGGCTGCTCCACCGCTTCACCTCCAGCAGTTCGCTGCCCGTCCCGTACACGTTCTCCACTATGAGCAACTCGGCGGGCTTGATCCCGGGGCCGGTATAGGTGCTCTGGGGATTGGCGTGCGGCATCACCGCCGGGCCGATCGCCTCCGTCCGCTTCACCCGTCCGAAGGAGTCGTACACCGTGCGGTTGCGCGCACCGCTGCCGTACAGCCCCGGCACGCTGGTGGCGCTGTCCGCGCGGATGGGGGTGATGACCAGCGTGTCGCGGCCCAACTGGTCGCGCACGTGCACGGTCAGGTAGCCCAGCGGCGACTTGGACGTGTAGAGGTTCCCCACCGCGTCGTACGTGACCTCTTCCGAGCCGCCCGGCACCCCCGGCTGCGGCGCCGGATAGTACACGTGGTGCACCATCCCCGCCGTCACGCCCGACGTGTAGTAGTCGAACGTCACCCGCCGGCTCGCGCCCCCGCTCTGCCGCCAGAGCACGTTGCCATTCGCCGGGTCGTACGCGGTGGAGTCGATGCCGGCCAGCGGCGTGCGCACCCCGTTCGCCACCGTGTAGCTCAGCGCGCTGGTCACCGTGTTGCGCGCGTTGTCGTACGTGTACCGCGTGGATGCGTTGCGCCCGTCGCCCAGCGGGTTGACCGTCACCGTGCTGTCTACCCGGCCGCGCGTGTCGTACGCCGCCAGGCTCTTCACCACCAGCGCGCCGCTGGGGTCCGGCCCGCGCATCTCCGTCACCAGCGCGGGAAAGCTCGCGTTGCCGCGGATGAGCCCCGTCTCGCCGCCCATGGCATCACGCACGCGCCGCGGCGCGCCCCACCGCCCCACCCAGATCAGCGTGCGGTCCGCCACGTCCGTGCGCGGCCCATCCAGCATCGTGTACGCCTGTGACAGTGGCACCGCGCTGGTGATCCCCTTCCCCTCCGCCGGCTCCAGTGTCTGGATGATGCTGTCCCCCGGCGCCAGCTCCATCCGCGACGAGGCCAGCGTGCGCCCCGGCCCCCAGGTGAAGCGCGTCTGCACGTTGCGCTTGTCCGTGCGGGAGATGACGTACCGCCCGTCGTAGCCGAACGCGGTCAGCACCGGATCGGGATGGTCGCGGATGAAGGTGATGCGGTGCTCCGAATCGCGGATCAGCGTCACCGTGTCCGCCCGGTTGCCGGACAGGTCGGGCGCGTAGATGGTCTCCACGCGGCCGCTGGCGTTCGGGATGAAGGCGTAGCGCACCTTGGCACCCGCCAGCCCGGGCTGCAGCGGCACATCGACGCCCATCATCCGCCATGAGACGGTGTCGTAGACGAACCGGGTGTGCTGGTCCAGCCGGTTGACCGTGCCCACGTGTACGCCGTTCAGGCGGTACGTCACCCGGCCGCCTTCCGGCAGGCGCCGTTCGTATCCGCCGTCGATCCCGCCCGCCCACAGCGTGTCGCGCCAGTCCACCGTGTTGGCCGCCCACACTCCCGTGGTGCCGGTGGGGTTGTACACGCGCGTGCTTCCGTCCCCGCCCACCCGCAGCATGCGGTTGCCGGACACGGGGTACAGGCGCTCCACCCCCGCCAGCCACCACCCGGGCCCGAACTCGCTTGCGCCGCGGTGCACCACGGCGATCTCGCCAGGAACCGCCGCCGCGGGCTGCGGGCCGGACGGGTACACCGCCGTCACCTGCAGCGTGTACGGGTAGACGCCGGTCTCCGTGGCCATCCCCTCCACCACCACGGCCACCCGGCGCGTGGTGCCCGGCCCCCACGCGCTCCCCGGGTACACCGCCGGATAGCTGGTTCCGTTCGGGCGGATGACCGTTACCTGCACCGAGGTGGGGACGGCCGCGCCCGCCGGCAGCCGCACGTCCGCGTAGATGCGCGCCATTCCGGACACGTGCGCGCTGCTGTACAGGAGCGTGGGTGCCCGCGTCCGTCCCAGCGCGGTGAGCGCGGGAAGCCCGTGCGCCAGCCGCAGGTCGCCGCACTCCATGGCCCCGCCCGGCGCGATGGCCACGGTCACGCACTGGTCGCGCGCCACGGTGCCGCCGGAGTTCAGGTCCACCAGGGTGACGGTCATGGGCGCCGGCGTGCTCCCGCTTCCGACCGCTTCCAGCTCTACCCATCCCGCGTCCTCCATCCCCGCGGTGGCGCCGCGAGCGGCCAGGCGCACGCTCAGTTCGTGGCCGGGCAGGATGGCGGGATACGTGAGCGGCACGACCGCGGAATCCCCCGCGGCCACCGTCACCGAGGCCGGCGCGGTGCATCCCGCGATCGTGTATCCCACCCCGTCAAGGCAGCTGGGGTGCAGCGTAAAGGTCGCCTGCGCCGGTCCCGTGTTGCGCACGCGAAAGGGGTACGACTGCGACACCCCGGCCGCCACCTGCCCGTAACCCCCGTTGGGTGATACCGTGACACCCGGAGTCCCCAGTGAATAAAAGACTTCGGGGCTCGTCCGGCAGTTCTGGTTACGGTCGCACGCCCGCACAGAGATGCGGTTGGACCCCGCCTGGAGCGGCACCTGGCCCGTGACGCGCGCGATCTTTCCCTTGGCCGTGGTGGAAAAGATGTCGTATTGAAAGGACGACGTCACGTTGGCACCGTTCCAAAGCACCTGCAGCCCCGTCTGCACCGGGTCCGCGTCCGTGATCTGGATCTGGACGGGGAGCGTGGGCTGCGTGTAGATCCCCGCGGCGGGCTTGATGGAGATCATGGGCGCCACGGTGTCGAAATCGGCGCACGTATCATCCGTGCACGACGGGGGCGGCGTGATCTGCGCGCGCGCCGGGGAGGGATGGAACAGCGCGGCGGCGGCCACCAGGGCGAGGGACGCGGCCGCGAACCGGGCGGCGAGGGAGAAGAACGTGGTCATGCGGAGTGCGGGAGGCGGGGGGACGAGCAAACCAGCGGAGATGCACGGCGGAGGCGAGGACCCTGGCAGGCTCTCGCGTCCACTTCTGGCTCCGCGGCGGGCGCGGCGGAGCCGTCTGTCGAACATGCCTGAATCGGCGGTTTCCGTCCAGCGGCAACGGTGTGACGTTCGTCGGCACACTCCGTTCACCTGATCCGAAAACGCTTCTCCCGCAATTACTTGGATTCAACCCCGCCACGACCCGGCGCGTAAACACGGCCGTCGCGTTTTTATTTGCACAATGGGAGCGCTGGACGCATTCGAATCGGGTGCGGGAAAATGGACGCAATTGGGGATGGATGGAGTTCGTCCGCTCCGCCTGAGCTTGCGGGAAGGTGGCCGTCCAGCGGTTTTCTGGGATCGCTAGTCGGGGCCGCGAGAGATGAAGATTGATCGGCCCCCGCCAGTTGGCGGACCCGCGCGAACACGCCGCGTGATCGCGAGAACCGTCCGTCGCGAGAATGCGTCGGGGCGGATGCGAGCGGCGCATCCCCGAATCAACGAAAAACGGGGCCGCTGGAATCATCCAGCGGCCCCGATGCTTGATCATCATCCATCAAACGTGTTGCTGCGAAGGTCCGGCTCTCGTCCGGCGAGTGAGGTGCGTCCCGCGCCCACCTATCGCGCCACGGGGATGCTCGTCACGAACCGCACGTTCGACGGGTCGCCCTGCACCAGCCGGAACGGGTGGATCCGCACCACCGGCGCTCCCCGCGCGCCATCCGACCGGATCACCACCAGCACGCCGCGGCTTACCCCCATGGCGCCCGCGCTGAAGTACGTCACACCGACGTGGTAGGTGCCGGGCGAGACCTTGTCCACGCGCACCACCTCCGGCCCGAACCCCTGCGTGACGTCCTGATACAGTTCCAGCCCCTGCGCGCTCTTCGGATGGGCGTAGTACACCTCCTCGCCCGCCGGATCCACCACGTGCAGGTCCACGTCGTTGGCGTCCGCCTCCCACGCCAGCGTCACGCGCAGGGCATCGCGCCGGCCCAGGTCTACCCCGTACTCCGCCGCCTCGCCCCGGATTTCCGCCGCGCGGCGCGGTTCCCTGGCCATCCACGCGCGCAGCACGTAGCCCAGTTCCTCGTGCACCACGCGCTGGGCGTCACGGTACCAGTCCGGAAAAGTGCGGCGGGTGGCATCCTGCAGGACACGCGCGGCCTCTTCCTCGCGCCCGTCCTGCCATAGCATGAGGGCCAGGTGGCGGTAGCCGTTCACCCGGTCCGGGCGCTGCTCCAGCGCGCGCCGCAGCGGCGTCTCGGCCAGGCGGGCGGCATTCACCCGCAGGAGCAGCAGCCCGGCGCGCTGCAGCAGTTCCGGCTTGCCATCCGCCACCTCCACCAGCGAGCCCAGCGCGCGCTCCGCCTCGTCGCGCCGGTTCAGGTTCAGCGCGGCCTCGCCCAGCGCCTCGTACACCTGCGGATTTTCGGGATCGTACGGCTGCCAGTCCAGCGCCAGTTCCCGCAGCGACGCCCACTCCGCGCGGGCCCACAGCGCCTCCGCCAGCTGGTTGCGAAGTTCGCGGTCGCGCGGGGTGGCGCGAAGCTGCGTGCGCAGGCTGTCCACCCGCGCGGGGGAGGCGATGAACGGCCGCGTCCACTCCGGAGCCTTGCGCGCGGGCGCGGCGGCACCGTTCCCGGCACTCGCCGCGATCGGGGCGCGGGGTTGCGAAACGGAAGCCGGCGAAGGAGGCGGCACCACGGCCGGAGGCGGGGGAGGAGGCGGCGGGGGAGGAGGAGGAGGAGGGGGCGCGGACGGCGGACCGCCCGCCGCATAGCCTTCCTCCCGCTCGGCCGGCGCGTCGACGGACGGCGCGCCGGTAACCACGACCTCATTCAGCCTCGCGCGGCGCGCCACCGGCGCCGGCGCGCCCGCCGCCGGCGCACTGCCCGCGGACTCATCCCCATCTTCCGCCTGCGTCACGTCCTCCGCCGAATCCGCGGCGGCCTTGCCTTCCGCGACGCGCGGCAGGCGCTGCCGGTCCACCCGAGTGATCCCCGTCGGCCCTACGGCCAGGATGTCGGAAAGCGAGCGGCGGTCCAGCCCGAAGCGGTCATAGTCGCGCTCCGTCTCCAGCACCAGAAGCGTCGTTCGCGGCGACAGCACGCGGTGCTCCACCGAAATCCGCACCTCTTCCCGGGCCAGCGCGGCGCGGGTGCTGTCGTCCGTCGTACGCGAGGCGCGCTCGTTCAGCTCCTGAAGGTGGGCGCGGTACGCCTCGCGCCGCAGCAGCGGCGCGAAGGTGCCCGCCTCCATCCGCTCCGCGTCGCCCGGCAGCACCTGCCCCGTGCGCCCCGCCAGCCGCGGCGAGGGGCGCGCCCCCGCCTTGAGCCGGCCGACGACCAGCACCTCGTCCCCCGGCTGCACGTCGTCCGCGCCCGCCGCGTACACCCACTCGCTCCCGGGGTCGCTCACGGTGAACGCCGCCCCGGGCGCCAGCGCCAGCCGCCGGGCCGCGTCACGCGCGCGCACCTCCAGCGAGTCGGAAAAGGGAATGGACACCACCCGGCCGCGGCCGCCGGTGATCATCCGCAGCGTGGCGCCGTCCTGCCGCGCGCCCAGCACCAGCGCGTGCACCGCCGCCCTCGCGGGGATGGAATCCGCCGCCGCGCGCAGGAGCGCCGGATCCACCCGCCCGAGCGTCGCCACGCCGTCCGTCTGGATCACCACGGTGGCGGCCGGGTTGGCGCGCGCCACCTGCGCCGCGTCGTGCAGCACCGCGCCCAGGTCCGTTCCGCCCAGGTAGCGCCGCTCGCGCAGCAGGGCGCCCACGCGGCGCGCCATCTCCCCCGCCCGGCCGGCCGCCACCCGCGTCACCCGGTGGTCGAAGGCGCGCACCTCCACCGCGTCCCCCGCGGGAAGCGAAGCCAGCAGCGCCTCCAGCGCGCGGACGCGGTGCTCCGCGCCATCCGCCCCGGAGGCGCTGGTGTCCAGATAGAACACCCAGTTTCCGCCGGCCGTGCGCACCGCGCGGGGGACCGAGGGGCGGAACGCCGCCACGTAGAAGCCGTCCGCCGCCAGCACCCGCGCGCCCGCCGCTTCCGGGGCCGGACGCCACGCCACGTGCAGGTCCTCGGTGGGAATGAACGCCTCGTCGGAGCGGTCGATGATGCGCGCGCCGTCCGCATCGCCCACGCGGCCGGGCCCGGCGGTGCGGACGAACAGGTCCTGCCGCGGCGCCTCGCCGGGGAGCGGGCGGAAGCTGCCGTGAAAGGTGAATACGCCCACCCGCGGCAGCCCGCGCAGCGGAAGGCTCCACGCGCGCTCCCCGTCCACCTGGCGCAGCAGGGTGCTGTACGCCAGCACCACCCGCACGGTGGCGTTCGCCTCGATGGGGAACACGCGCGCGCTGAAGCGGTTGCCCGCTTCCTGGTCCAGCATGGCCGGATCGCGCATCTCGTGCAGGATCTGGTCGTACACCTGGTGCGCGCGCAGCCGCTCCACCACCTCGCCCTCCATCAAGCGCCCGTCCACCTCCTTGGCCCACCGGCTGACCGTGGCGCCTTCCGGAAGGATGGCGCTGAACCGCCCCTCCATCCGCCGCGGCCGGGGGTTGCGAAAGCGCATCTCGATTTCCGTCAGCGCCAGCATTCCCTGGACGGCCGTGCGCACGTCCATGCGCTCCAGCGTCAGGTCCTGCCCGTCCGGGTCGGAAAGGGCGAACGGCGCGGGAACCGGCACCGTGTCCCGCTCCGCGCGCGGCGGCCGGTCCACCCCCGCCCTCGCCGAGGCGGGCTGTGCCTGGAAAGGCGCGGCGGATGCCGGATCAGTGCGGCGGGCGAGCGCCGCCGCGGGGAGCGCGGCAAGCGCCGCCACGACGAGCGCGGTGCGGGTGGATCGGCGAAAGGTCACGGGAAGCCCGGGGAGATGGGGTGGAACCGGCCAGCGGAGGGCGTTCAGGATCGTACGTTCGGGACGCGGCCGCGTCCAGTGCAGGCGCATGCAAAACGCCCCGGCTCCCTGCATTCTGCCATGGGCGCGGGAGTGCCCGCCCGCGGAAACTGTGGCGTACTCACGTAGCACAGGAATTGATATTCTGCAACGTGAGAATGTATTCACCCGGACGCGCAGGAAAACCGTTCGCAGCCGGGATGCGGGGAGTGCGGGCGAGGGCGGCCGGGAACGCGGGCGGGACGTCCGCGGCACGACGCTCCCGGACCGGGTGGTCCGCGCCCGGAACCCCGTGCACCCGCTTGCGTTGACGCGCTTTCGCGCGCAACGGAGAAGAAGGCGCAGAGTGTTCCGGCACAACGGGATGGCGCATGCTGTGCGCGATTAACGACGGCAAACGAGGGGTAATGCAGCAGTTTGGCACTTGCCAGACCCGCTGCATCCTTGTACTCTCTTCGTACACGGACAGATGCAGAAACTACGGCTGACGACCGGGCGTACCCCGGCGTCACATCCATCCGAACGCTCCTCCGCCCTCGCGGACGGGGCGCGCGGCATCCGCACGGCGAGCGCCTCACCGGCCCGGTGCACCATGCCTCCTGAACATCCCCCCGTCGCGATCGCGCCCCCCCCGCGCGCACGCGCCCCGCTGGGCCGGGCCGGCGTCTCCATGGCGGAGGTGCTGGTGGTCCTCACCATCATCGGAATCGCGCTCAGCATCGGCGCGCCCCGCGTCAACCTGTCTCCTTCGCGCACCGAGGCGGCCGTGCAGTCCGTGGCCTCCACGCTGATGGCCGCCCAGCGCGCCGCCGTCGTCCGCCAGCACAACGTGGTCGTCGCCTTTGACGCCACGCAGGGGCTGGTGCGGGTGCACATGGACCCCAACAACAACGGCACCATCGACGCCGGCGAGCAGGTGACCAGCGAGCCGCTGGGCCGCAACATGACCTACGGACGGGGCGGCGCCGCGGTGCTCACGCAGCTGGGCACCGCCAACGTCTCGTTCACCGCGCGGCAGGGCGGCCTTCCCGCGGTCACCTTCAACCGCGGCGGCAGCGCCAGCGAAGAAGGCGGCGCGTACCTCACCTCCACGGTGGGGGTGGCCGCCCAGCGCCCGTCACGCGCGGTGATCGTGGACCGCGCCACCGGCCGCACCGCCGTCTGGAAGTACGTGGCTCCCACCTGGCAGAGAAAGTTCTGATGCGCACGCACACGGCACCCGCACCGGACGCGCGCCGCGGCGGCTTTACGCTGCTGGAGGTAATGGTGGCGCTGGTGATTCTTGGATTCGTGATCATGGGGGCGCAGGCCACCATCACCGACCGCATGGTGCGGCGGGTGGGCTTTCAGGAAGCCCGCCTGCGCGCCAGCCAGCTGGCGCTGGACCGCATTCACCTGATTCAGGCGGACCCGGCGTACGCCACGCTGGCGGCCCGCTACTCGGGCACCGAGTCCACCATCGCCAACGCACCCCGCTACACGCGCACCACGCTGTTCCGCACCAGCGCGCTCACGGGGGGGAATTCCTACCTCACCGTCACCGTCACGGTAAGCTCGCCCCGGCTGCCGCGCGCGGTGTCGCGAACCATTACGGTGGCCAGCCCATGATCACCAACCGCATCCGCTCCCGCGCGGGCGTCACGCTGCTGGAACTGCTGGTGGCCCTGGTGGTGGGCGCCATCATCATGCAGATCGCGCTGTCGTTCTTTGCCCGGCAGGGCCGCTCGTTCAGCAGCGGCGTGGCGGCCATGGGCACCATGCAGAACGCCCGCTTTGCCATCAACACGATGGAAAAGGACGTGCGCACCATGGGGATCGGGGTGCTGGCGAGCCAGCCGTCGCTGGTGTACGCCGGCCCCGACGTGATTGCGTTCAACGCAAATTACGCCAGCAACCTGTCAACAGACCTGAACGCGGTGTACGTGGACCCGTCGGCGCCGGCGGGACAGGTGGAGGCGGCGACGCTCACCACCCGCTTCACCATTCCCATGACGTCCACCGGGTACCCGGATGGCAACTACAACGACGGCGCCAGCAACAGCCCGGCGGAAACCATCTCCTTCTTCTTTCAGCCGGACCCCACCACCACGCGCACCGACGACTTCGTGCTGTACCGGCAGGTGAACGGCACAACGCCGGCGGTGGTCGCGCGCAACCTGCTGAAGTCGGCGGGGCAGCAGTTCCTGGAGTACATGGCGGTGGAAGTGCCGTCCGACGCCGCCACCCGCATGGTGACGCTGGGAAGCGGCCCCTACCGGCACTCCGCCGCCCTGCACGGCGGCGGCCAGGACGCGGGCGCCGCGGCCAAGGTGGACAGCATCCGCGCGGTGCGGGTGCGCTTTGCCGTCACCAGCGGTACGGCGGGCCCGGCCGACCCCGTGCGCACGGTGGACCGCACCATCCGCATGCCCAACGCGGGCATCTCGGTGCGCAACGTGTGCGGCGACGCGCCCCAGGGCGTGGCGCTGGGCGCCTCGCTGGTTTCCCTCCCCGACGGCACCAAGGCCGTCCGGCTGGCCTGGTCGGCCTCCGTGGACGAAAACTCCGGCGAGGCCGACGTGCTGCGTTACGTGGTGTGGCGGCGCGCGGGCAGTTTGCCGCTGGGCGACCCCTTCGTGAGCATTCCGGCGGGCGGCGGCTCGTACACCTACGTGGACCAGGCGGTGGAGCCCGGAACCGCATACCAGTACGCCGTGGCCGCGCAGGACTGCACGCCGGCGCGCTCGTCGCAGTCGTTTTCGGCGTCCGTCCCCATTCCCGCACCCGTACCCTGACCCGGACTTTCAGGCCGATGAAGAGAATAGAGAACCCGGCGCACGGCCGGGACGGATATGCCCTGCTGCTGGTGCTGATGGTGGTGCTGGCGGTGGGCATTCTGGCCGCGGGCGCGGTGACGGTGGTGGGCAACGCGTCGCTCATCAACGCCTACGAGGCCCGCCGCGCCGACATGGAGTCGCTGGCCGACGCCGGGGTGGAGGTCGCCCGCGCGCGGCTGAACGCCGACGCCACCCTGTACCCCGCCACCGGCTACGCCACCCTGGAGAACGGGGTGGTGCCGACCGACGCCGCGGGCACGGCCATTCCGGGGGTGAAGCGGTGGGTGTACGCCGGCCCCATCGGCCAGACCTCCGGGCAGTACGGCGTGTTCGGCAGCATCATCTCGGTGGTGGAATCCGGCAACACCCGGGTGGTGCGCCGGGCGGACCTGGCGCAGGAAAGCTTCGCCAAGTTCGCCTACTTCACCGACGTGGAGCCCGACGGCATCGCGTTCGGTGGCGGCGACGTGCTGAGCGGCCCGGTGCACAGCAATGACGACATCACCATCTACAGCTCCGGCGCCACCTTTCGCGGGCCGGGCTCGGTGACCACGTCGGGGGTGATCAAGGACCGCCAGTACGGGCGCTTCAGCGAAGGGTACACGGAGCGCGCGGCGCGCATTCCCCTGCCCTCGCTGGCGGACCTGGACAAGCTGCGGACCTACGCCACGGCGGGCGGCACGGCCTTCGTGACGCCCAACGGCGGCAACGACTATGAAAGCCGGCTGCGCATCGAGTTCATCGGCATTGACCTGGACGGCAACTCGCAGATCGACGGTGAATCGGAAGGCTTCTTCCGCGTGTTCCGCAGCTCCGGCCCCACCGACTACCTGATGGCGGTGCGCAACGGCATCGCGTGGGAAAACTCGGAAAACTGCGGCTCGTACGTGGGCGGGGTGTTCACCCCCACGTCCAAGCTCACGGGCATGAACGCCACCCAGCGCCGCGACCGGCTGCGCGACGCCAGCGCCCGCTGCTACCTGGGCGGCTCCGACTCCCTGGCCAACGACTTCGTCGCCACCATTCCGGGCCGGGGCGAGTGGCTGCCGCGCGGGTTTGCGTGGAGCGGCGCCATGCCGGCCGCGCTGGCGATCCGCGACGACAGGGACTATCTGTTCCCGCTGAGCCGCACGTACAATCCCAACTTCAAGGGCGTGATTCACGTCACGGGCAAGGTGGCCATCAGCGGCGTGATCCGCGGGCGCGTGACGCTGGCCGCCACGGACAAGATCCTGATCGCCGACGACGTGACGTACGCGGGCGGCACCGGGTGCGGCAACATCCTGGGGCTGTTCAGCGGCTCGGACATCGTGGTGGTCGACAACATGATCAACACGCCGCAGAAGCTGACCAACGCCACCAGCGAAACGTGGCGCAGCTTCGACAGCACGCCCAGCGAGTTCATCAACGGGGTGGCGCTTACGCTCAAGTCGTTCTCCGTGCAGAACTACGACGACGCGCCCACCAACGCGGAGCTCTGCCAGACCACGTTCTTTGGACGCGGATGCCTGTTCCTTACGGGCGGCATCATCCAGAAGACGCGCGGCGCGGTGGGCACGTCGGGCGGCACGGGATACCTGAAGCGGTACACGTACGACCCCTGCGCGTACTCGGATCCGCCGCCGTACTATCCCACGACGGGGCACTTTACGCGCAGCAGCTTCTACGAACTGGACCCCACGGGCTTCTCGGTGACCGACTTCTACCGCCGCATGCAGTAGTCCGGACCTGTGGATGATGAACGAGCCCCGCGCGTCCCTTTCGACGCGCGGGGCTCAATTCGTTTTCCGCCGCATGCGGGCGATTCGGTCACCCTGCCGGTTCTGTGGATGACGGGCGCCGCGCCGCGATGATGACGCGTTCTCCACGGGATTCCGAGCGATGACCCACGACAGCGTAAGACTCCGCCATCTCGGCACTTACGCCTGAAAGGCGTCATCCTGAGGAGGCGCCGGACGGAGCAGCCGCCGAGCTGGATCTCGGCGCCGACGAAGGATCTACCATCCCGTGAGAACGGCCGTGCGTATCTCATGGTTGGCTTGTTGGATGGTAGATCCTTCGCTCGCGCACGATCCGGCGTACGAAGAAGGAGCGGCGCACACTCTCTCAGGATGACGCCCTTCAGGGCGGCGGCGATACAAGCGGAAGCGGGCCAAGGCGGCTCGCGAGCCGTGCCGGGCATGGAAAGCAGCCGCCGCGCGATGCCGGGGAGGCACGCGCGGCGGCGCCGGACCCGTCTGTCCCGCGGGGGCGGGACGGACGGCGGAGGGAGTGTGCGGGGGACGCCTACGGAGAGAGGACGCCGGCCACGCGGGCGCCGGCGGGGGCGGGGGCGGATCGAAAGAAGATCATCACGCCGCGCGGGCGATGGACCGCCGGGGGGCGCGCATGCTGGGCGGCGGCGCGGCGGACGAGGCGGGGGGCTCGGCGATGGCAGGGGCAGGCTGATCTTCCTCCAGCCGAAAGCGGCCGGTGAGCCCGCCGATGTGCGCGGCGATGGCGCGAAGCGATACGCGCCCGTCCGCCGCCGCGCCCGTTCCCGATACGCGTCCCGCCATGGACCGCACGGTTGCCGCGACTTCGCCGCTGTGCGCGTTCATCTGCTCGGCGGCGGCGGCGTTCTCCTGCGCCAGCGCGGAAACGGCCTCCACCAGCCCCGAGGCGCGCCCGACGCGCGCGCGGATCTCCTCCGCTTCCGCAGCCAGCCCGCCGATTTCCGTGCGCGTGCGGTCCAGCGCGGTGAACACCGCCTGCAGCGCCTCGCCCACGCCGTCCGCGCGGGTGGCGGCGCGGTCCAGGCGCTCGCCGCGGGTCTGCATGGCCGCCACGCTGCGCTCGATGTCCGTCCGCATGCGCACCACCCAGGTGCTGGTGTCGTCGGCGGACTCCGCCGCGCGCGCGGCCAGGCGGCGCACCTCATCCGCCACGACCGCGAATCCGCGCCCGTGCTCGCCGGCCCGCGCGGCCTCGATGGCGGCGTTCAGCGCCAGCAGGTTGGTCTGGCTGGCGATGGCGGCAATGGCGGAGCGGAAGCCGTCGATCTGCTCGGAATACGCCGCCAGGGCCTCCACCTCGGCCGTGCCGCGCGCGGCGTCGCGGGCGGCCAGCGCCACCTCCTGCGCCACGTCGCGGATGCTGGCGCCGCTGCGCTGGGCCGTGGCCACCGCCGCCTCGGCCGCGTCGCCCACCACGCGCGCCCCGCCGGTGATGCGCTCCGCGGAATGGGCGATCTCCGACGTCTCCACGGCCACGTTGTCCGTCACCTCGGCCTGGCGCTGCGCGGCTTGGCTGATCTGCGAGATGGCGAGGTCCAGCCCGTGAACGGACGACTCGGTTTCCGCCATGGCCGCGCCGATCTCCTCCGTCGTCATCGCCAGCGCGGTACTGGCGGACTGGATGGGGCCCACGAGGCCGCGCAGTTCGGCAAGCATGGTGTCCAGGGCGCGGGCCAGGCGGGCGGCCTCGTCCTGCCCCTCCACGGCGACGCGGCCGCGCAGGTCGCCGCCGGCCACGCGCTCCGCGGCGGAAAGCGCGTGCTCCAGCGGACGCCGGATGCCGCGCACCACCGCCGCCGCCAGCGCGAACGCCATCGCCAGTCCGATGGACAGGACAAGGGAGATCCAGAGCAGCGCGCGCCGGAATTCCGTGTCCGCGTGCTGGCGCGAAGTGGCGCGCTGGTCAGTTGCGAGCGCCTGCACGCGGGCGGCCATGGCGTCCATCGCCTCGGTGGGCGCGCGGTCGATGCCGCGCACGGCGCGGTCCACGGCGCGGTAGCTGAGCGCGTCGGCGGGATCGTACCACCGGTCCAGTTCCCGCCGGTAGCGGTCACCCAGCGAGGCGTGCAGGCGGGCGAGCGAATCGGCGGTGGCGGCGTCCGCGGGGTGGCCGGAAGCGCGAAGCCGGGCGCTGAGCGAGGCGAGCCGGGCCTGCACGGCCTGCTCTTCGTGGGTGAACTGGGCGAGGTACTTGTCGTAGTTTCCCGATTCGGTGCCGCGCAGAAGGATGTTCTTCCACTCCTGCACCTGCTTCTTGAAGCCGATGACGGCCTGCTCGGCCTCGCCCACCGAGGCGGCGATGGAGGCTTCGGCGACGAGCGTTTCGGCGAGCTGGCGGCGGCTGTCCAGCAGCGCGGTTCCCGCCACCAGCCCCACGGCGAGCGCGGCGGCGGCGCCGAGCCCGGCCAGCAGCCACAGCCGCCGCGCGACCGGAATATTGGAAAGGGCAAGGCCCGTGTTCAGCATGTCCGCATTCCCCTGAGTGTGGGTACGCGGGGATGATGGGGGCGGGCCGTCGCCTTTGTGTGACTGAACTTCTCGTGTTGTGCAACGAATGCGGTGGCGGGAAGGGTGGACGTGCGTGAGTGCGTGAGTGCGTGAGTGCGTGAGTGCGTGAGTGCGTGAGTGCGTGAGTGCGTGAGTACGTGAGTACGAGAGTGCAGACGTGTGGGGCGATGGACGGCGGGGGAACGCGCATTCAGGTAACGTGGTGGAACCGGGCATCGGTCCGGCGGTTGAAACCGCGCCTTGAAAGACACGAAGTCCGCCTCCGCGGACTGGGAGCGGGCATTCCTTCACGGTCGCATGGTTAGGGATGCGGCGGCGTTCACGCGGCGGACGACGGCGACCGCGCCGGGTCCGTCGGCCACAGTCCGCGCAGGCGGACTTCGTGTTGGTCGAGGCGCGGTTTCAACCGCCGGACTGGGATTGGCCCCGCTCACGTCACCCGAACTCACGAACTCAGGGACGGCCGCGCACGACCACACACAAAGGTCCCGCCTCAGGACTCCGCCGCGGCCCCAGTCCGCGCAGGCGGACTTTGCGCCGTTGTTGCCGCGACTTCAGTCGCCCCCGCAACGCCGCGGCCGGGGGGGCGGATCGTCTTTGTGCCATCTTCACGCGCTCCACTGTAGATTGCCCCGATCCGGCGACCGCCGCCCGTCCGCATCTCGATCCCACGCACGCGCAGATGAGCGAATCGACCATTCTGGTCATCGATGACGAACCGCAGATCCGCCTAGTGGTGCGGCGGGCGCTGGCGGATGCGTCCGTGCGCGTCATCGAAGCCGCCACCGGCGCGGAAGGGATCGCGCTCGCCGCGGCCGAGCGCCCGGACCTGATCGTCCTGGACCTGGGCCTGCCCGACATCCCCGGCGTGCGCGTCTGCGCCGAGGTGCGGAAGTGGTCCGCGGCGCCCATCGTGGTCCTTTCCGCCCGCCACTCCGAGCACGAAAAGGTGAGCCTGCTGGATGCCGGCGCCGACGACTACGTCACCAAGCCGTTCGGCCCGGCGGAGTTGCAGGCCCGCGTGCGCGCGCAGCTTCGGCGGTCGCGCGGCATCACGCGCCCCGGCGGCACGGGGCCCGTGGAGATCGAGGGCCTGTCGCTGGACCTGGCCCGGCGCGTCCTTTCCCGCGACGGGGAGGAAATTCATCTCACGCCAACGGAGTGGGACCTGCTGCGCGCGTTCGCCGCGCACGCGGGAAGCACGCTCACGCACCAGCAGCTGTTCAGCGCCGTGTGGGGCCGGTCCGGCGGCGATCCGCAGGCGTACCTGCGGGTGCACGTGGCCAACCTGCGGCGCAAGATCGAGGCGGACCCCATCCGCCCGCGCCTGATCATCACCGAGCCCGGTGTGGGCTACCGCTTTCGCGCGCTGGATTGAGCGCGCCTCCCGTCCGGCCGCGCTCCGGCCTGCTCCTGGGCGCGGCGGCGAACGCGCTGGCGCTGGCGGCGCTCACCGCGGCCATGGTGGCCATTCGCGAGCACCTGGACGCCGCGCACGTCGCCCTCGCCTTCCTCCTCTTCGTGCTGGCGGCCAGCACGCGCGGCACGAGGACGCGCGGCGTGGTGCTGGCGGCGCTCAGCTTTCTGTGCTTCAACTTCTTTTTTCTCCCCCCGCACTACACGCTGGTCGTCACCGATCCGCTGAACTGGCTGGTGCTGTTCAGCTACCTGGTCGTGGCGCTCTTCGCCACGCACCTCATCACCCGTGCACGCGCGGAGGCGGAAGAGGCGCGGCGGCGGGCGGATGAACTGAACCACCTCTCCACCCTGGGCGCCGAAACGCTCAACGCCGGCCGCGCGGAGGATGCGCTGCACGCCTTTGCGCGCGTGATCCGCTCCGCGCTGCAGGCGGACGCGTGCGAGATCCTGCTCCCCGGCGCGGCGGACGGGCCGCTCACCCGCGCCGCGAGGGATCCCGCGCTGGATGCGGAGAACTTGATCGCGCCCGCGGCGGCGCTGGCGGCGGACCGAGGCGTGCCCGTCATCGAACGGCCGGACGGCACGCTCGCCCTCGTCACCGAGGCGCGGCACGACGCGGGCGGCCTGCCGGATGACGCCAACGCGCGCGGCGTTGCACTTCCGCTGCGAGTGCGGGAGCGCATCGTGGGCGTGCTGCGGGTGACGCGCGTGGCGGGATTGGAACTGACGCCGGAGCAGCACCGCTTTTTCCGCGTCCTGGGATACTACGCGGCCCTGGGCGCGGAGCGGGTGCGGCTGCGCGCGGACGCGGACCGGGCGGAGGCGCTGTCGGAGGCGGACCGGCTGAAGGACGCGCTGATCGCTTCCGTGTCGCACGACCTGCGCACGCCACTGACAACCATCAAGGCGCTTGCCCATCAGCTGGCGGAAAAGGGCGACGAAGATGCCGCCACCATCGAACAGGAAGCGGACCGCCTGAACCGCTTCGTGGCCGATCTGCTGGACCTGTCGCGGCTGAACGCGGGGGAAATCCGTCTCCATCTTGAGGTCACGGCGGCGGAGGACCTGCTGGGCGCCGCGCTGCAGCGGGTGAGCGGCTCCATGCCCGGGCGGGAGATCCGCGCGTCTGTTCCGCCCGGCGACGTGCTGCTGGCGGGGCGGTTCGATTTCGTGCAGTCGCTGCGCGTGCTGGTAAACCTGCTGGAGAACGCGAACAAGTATTCCCCGCCCCATCACCCGATCGACGTCGCGGCGGTGGCGGAAGAGGACCGGCTCGCCTTCCGCGTGGCGGACTGCGGGCCGGGGGTGCCGGAGGCGGAGCGCGACCGCATCTTTGAGCCGTTCTACCGCCGGCCGGACGTGCCGCCGGACGTGGGCGGCGCGGGGCTGGGGCTGTCCATCGCGCGGCGGCTGGCGGAGGCGCAGGGTGGCGCGCTGCGGCTGGAGGCGCGGCCGGGCGGCGGCAGCGTGTTCGTCTTCACCCTGCCCGCCGTGCGGCTGGACGGGGAGAAATCCGCGTAGGGCTGCGTCCTGGCCTGCACACCCCAACCGGTTTGGAGGGGCTTGTCTAATCTCACAGGGCACGTAGCTTGTAGTTGTGCGTAATACACGCACACACAACAACTACAAAGGAGTTTCGATGCCCGCAAAGCCAAACAAGGGCAAGGGCGTCCATGCCGAGGACAAGAAGGACAGAGCTCAAAACCCCAACGCGCCAAGTAGATCGGGGGCTGCCTCTGCGCTATCGCAGAGCACGCGTGGTGGTAAATCGCAGACGAGCAAATCTGCGGCTGCGTCGCGGGTCTCACGTGGCACGCCCGATGGGTCGCGTGCGAGCAAGTCGGTGGCAGGTTCAGTTCTTCTGGGCACCGCGCGCAAAAAGGCACGATCGTCGGATCTGGCTAGCGGGAAAAGCGTGTCATCTTCTGACCAGATCCATAGCAACGTACGCCAGAAAACCCCCATCCGCCGTGCCGACCCGGGAGAGTCGCGGCACAGCCAAGCCACTCCCAAGACGTTCCGGGAAGGGATCGAGCAGTCCTTGGAGTACCGGGTGATCAGCAGCATACGGACGTCACTCCGGCAGATGACGTCTGAGCAACTCCAGCGAGCGGTGGCAGCCCCGACTCCTGCGGCAACCGTCGTCGAGGTTCTGAACGCGGCGCCAGAGGCCGGCCTGCAGCGGGAGACCGCAACGACGCGCGCCCTGGCCCGCGGGGCAGTTGCAAAACAGACCATGATTGGTGCGGCGGGAGGATTTCTGTCATCCAGCGAGGTGGCCCGGTTGCTGGGAATCAGTGTTTCCGCAGTCAACATCCGACGAACGCGAAACAGCATTCTCGCACTCCCGCTCTCAGGTGCAGAGTGGGGATTTCCCGCGCGCCAGTTCTCCGCGGGTGGTCTGCGAAAGGGGGTTGCCGAGGTCGTACGCGCGGCTGGAAGCATGAGCCGGTGGGTGCTCCTTTCGATCCTGATCGACACGGCTCCGGCTTCGGACAGCACGCTTCTGGAATCGTTGGAAAGGCCCGAGGTACTGGGCGACGTGCTTTCCCGCATCAGTTCGTACGGGCAGCATGGAGCATCCTGATGGTGATCGCCCTGCCCTCGAAGCCGCCCATCGTGCGGATTCCGTCGTCCCGCCCGCTCTGGCGGGTACACCTTGCCAAGCTGGGTGCGCTCTGGTACAGCGTGGGCAGGAGCAATCGCTTTGACGATCCCGCCGCCGAGTTCGGGGTGTTGTATGTGGGGGAGAGCCCGGAGGTTGCCGTTCTGGAAACACTCGTCCGCGGCTCGGCCCAATGCGTCGTCGATGTTCGGGAGTGGAACGCGCGGGCTGTTTCGCGAATCCACCTTGCGACCGATCTTAACCTTCTCCAGTTCGAAGGAAACCGCCTGCCGGCATTTGGGATTGGGGCGGAGCGGGCACATGCAGCCACATATGACGAGTGCCGAGCATTGGCTGCGGCTGTGCACGCCTCCCTGCCCGACGTGGACGGAATTCAGTTCCGCTCACGGTGGGATCCGAGTCAGCTGTGCTGGGCCGTGTTCGGCCGCGCGACGGAGAAGGTGAAGGGAGCGGATGCACCCATTCCGCTGCGAGGAAGCAGACTTGGTGATTCCATCCTGGACAACTGCGAGATTCAGCTGGTCTGACCAGAGCGCAGCCCCACCGCCGCGGTCTCAAGTTGAGGATGGAAGCACCCGCTTGAGACCGCGAACCGGGCGCGCATCTCCGCTCGCGACGCGCAGGGAGTTGAAGCCCCCGAACCGGACGCGCCAGCGGCCGGTGTCGGGGCTTCCCGCTTTTGGAGCGGCGGATTCATTCGCTCAGGAGACTCCGGGCCGCGCAGGCACTCACTGATCCACACGGAGAAAGGCGGCTCCGTGTGCTTCGGACAGCCCGGCGCCGCCGCAGGCACCCCTCTCCCCCCGGCCCCCTCTCCCGCAAGCGGGAGAGGGGGAGACCTCAGCGTGGCAGCGGACCGCGGCTCGGGCCGGTCAATCCCACGCAGTTGAAGCCCCGAACCGGACGCGCCAGCGGCCGGTGTCGGGGCTTACCGCTTTGGGAGCGGCGGATTTATCCGCTCAACACACTCCGGGCAACCCCGCATTCCGCCTTCCGCGCTGAACCGTCGGCCCGGGTGGGGGCCGCCCCTCCCTCCGCATCCCTTTGTGAAATCTTCACACGGGGACGCTTCCTCTTTGTGCGTCCTTTACGGCCCGGCCGGTAGCTTCGAGGCGTAATCCAACGGGTCCTCCGCGGCGGCGACGCCGGGAGCCCCGCGCCTTCAACCGGTGCCGCACCATGCCCACTCCCGCCATCCGCCGCGCGCTCCAATCCACGAGCGCCCTTCTGCTTGTTCTGGCCTCCGCCGCGTGCGGACGCGCCGGCCACGCCGCGCAGCCGCAGCACCCGGAGCGGCTGGACGGCGCGTGGAGCATGGAGTTCCGCGTGGAGCACCCCGTCACCGCGGCCGCCACCCCGCCCGCGCCCGTCCGCGGCTCGGTGGTGATGATGGAAAACGCCCCCGCCGCACCCGCCGTTCCCGCCCGCGACACGCACTACGGCGCGTACGCGGCGGACCTGCGCGCGCTGGGCGTGACCCCGGCCGCCGGCGTGCCCACGCTGGTGGCGCGGATGGCGGGCGCGGACTCCGTGGAGTTCACCGTGGAGGCCGGCACCACCCACCCGCTGCACGCGCGCGGACGGCTGTACGGCGACTCCGTGGCCGGGCACTGGTGGACGGAGGGCGGCCGCGTGGCCGGCGGAAGCAGCGGCCGCTTCGTTCTCCGCCGGCCCTGACCGGCGCCACACACGCCGGTCCGCACGCGGCGGCGCACGCCCCCGCCCGGCCCGGCACTGACGGGAGAGGATCGTCATCATGCTGGACGTGATCTATCTGCTGGCCACCGCGGGGACGTTCGCCGCGCTGCTGGCCTACGTGCGGGGCTGCGAAGCGCTGGGCCGCGACGCGGCGGAGGAAGTGAAATGACAGCCGAAGACTGGGGCGGAATCGTCGTCGCGGCGGCGCTGCTCATCTACCTGACGTACACGCTCCTGCGGCCGGAAAGGTTCTGACCATGACCATCAACGGATGGCTGCAGATCGCCCTGTTCTGCGCCGTCATCCTCGCCCTGGCGGCCCCGGTGGGAGGCTGGCTTCACGCCGTCTACCAGGGGCGGCGCCGCTGGCTGGGCCCCGTGGAATCCGCCATCTACCGCACGCTGGGCGTGGACCCGGACGAGGACCAGCACTGGACGCGCTACGCCGCCTCGGTGCTCGTCTTCAGCGCGGTTTCCATGCTGGCCACGTACGCCGCGCTGCGCCTGCAGGGGCTGCTGCCGCTGAACCCGGCCGCGCTCCCCGGCGTGGCGGACCGGCAGGCGTTCGAGACGGCTTCGGCGTTCACGACGAACACCAACTGGCAGAGCTACTCCGGCGAGAGCACCATGAGCTACTTCTCGCAGATGACGCAGCTTGCCTTTCACAACTTCGTTTCCGCCGCTGTCGGGATGGGTGTGGCCTTCGCCCTGGCGCGGGGAATCGCCGCCAGGTCCGGCGGGCGGCTGGGCAGCTTCTGGGCGGACCTCGTCCGCGGCACGCTCTACCTGTTTCTCCCGCTCTGCATCGTGCTGGCGCTCGTGCTGGTTTCGCGCGGCGTGATCCAGAACCTGAAGCCGTACGAGATCGTGACCACGGTGGAGGGCGCGCGGCAGACCATCGCCATGGGGCCCGTCGCCAGCCAGGAAGCCATCAAGCAGATCGGGACGAACGGGGGCGGATTCTTTAACGCCAACAGCGCGCACCCGTTCGAGAACCCCACGCCGTTCACCAACCTGCTGTCGATGCTGGCCATCCTGCTGATTCCCGCGGGGCTGGTGAACGCCTACGGCCGGGTGATCGGCCGGCCGCGGCACGCGTGGGCCATCCTGGCGGCGATGGGCATCCTGTTCGTGGCGGGAACGGCGGTGACGTACGCGGCGGAGGCGGCGGGAAATCCCATCCACGCCGCGCGCGGAATCGACGTCGCGGGAATCCTTCCCGGACACGCCGCGGGCAACATGGAGGGCAAGGAAACGCGATTCGGCGTGGCGGGCAGCGCGCTGTACGCGGCGGTGACCACGGCGGCCTCGTGCGGCGCGGTGAACGCCATGCACGACTCGTTTACCCCGCTGGGCGGGCTCATCCCCATGGTGAACATGCAGTTGGGGGAGATTGTCTTTGGCGGCGTGGGGGCGGGACTGTACGGGATGCTCGTCTTTGTGGTGCTGACCGTCTTCCTGGCCGGGTTGATGGTGGGGCGCACGCCGGAGTACCTGGGCAAGCGCCTGGGCAGCCGCGAAGTGCGGATGGCGATGCTGTACATCCTCGCCTTTCCCGCCGTCGTCCTGCTGATGACGGCCCTCGCGTCCGTGACGGAATCCGGACTTTCCGCGCGCGCCAACACGGGACCGCACGGCCTGTCCGAGATCCTGTACGCGTTCACCAGCGCGGCGGCCAACAACGGCAGCGCCTTCGCCGGGTTGAGTGGCGGATCAGTCTTTTACAACACGCTGCTGGGGATGGCGATGCTGCTGGGCCGGTTCGCCCTGATCGTCCCCGTGCTGGCGCTGGGCGGGTTCATGGGCGAGCGCGGCGCATCGCCGGAAACGGCGGGGAGCTTTCCCGTGGATACGCCGCTTTTCGTGGGCCTTCTCGTCTCCGTGGTGCTGATCGTGGGCGCGCTCACCTGGTTTCCCGTGCTCGCCCTGGGCCCCCTTGCCGAACACTTTCTGATGAACGCCGGGAGGATGTTCTGATGCCCGCCACGCTGAACCGCCCCGAGCCCGCGCCGGTCGCGACCGCACCGGTTGCCGCCACGCCCGGGCGCACGGGAAGGCCCCTGTTCGACCCGCCGCTCGTCCGCCGCGCGGCCGGCGATGCGCTCGCCAAGCTGAACCCGCGCCACATGGTGCGGAATCCCGTGATGTTCGTCGTGCTCGTGGGCAGCGCGGCGACCACGCTGATCCTGGCGCGCGACGCCATGGCGGGCGCGCGCGGGACCGGGTTTACGCTGCAGATCGTGCTGTGGCTCTGGTTCACAGTCCTCTTTGCCAATTTCGCCGAGGCGATGGCGGAGGGTCGCGGCAAGGCGCAGGCAGACACGCTGCGCCGCGGGCGGACGGAGGCATCCGCCAGGCGGCTCGCCGACCCATCGGATCGCGACACGGTGGAGACGGTGCCCGCCGCGAGCCTGCGCGCGGGCGACCACATCCTGTGCACGCCCGGTGACGTGATCGCGTCGGACGGCGAGGTAGTGATGGGCGTGGCGTCCGTGGATGAGAGCGCCATCACCGGCGAATCCGCCCCCGTGGTGCGCGAGTCCGGCGGCGACCGGTCGGCGGTGACGGGCGGCACGCGCGTGCTTTCCGACTGGCTGGTCATCCGGGTGACGGCCAATCCGGGGGAAACGTTCATCGACCGGATGATCGCGCTGGTGGAGGGCGCGAGCCGGCAGAAGACGCCCAACGAGATCGCGCTGACGATCCTGCTGAGCGGGCTGACGATCATCTTTCTGCTCGCGGTGGCGACGCTGCAGCCGTTCGCGGTCTACAGCGGCGGGCGCATCCCGACGGTCGTCCTCGTGGCGCTATTGGTGTGCCTGATTCCCACGACGATCGGGGGGCTGCTGAGCGCCATCGGGATCGCGGGGATGGACCGCATGATCCAGCACAATGTGATCGCCACCAGCGGCCGCGCGGTGGAGGCGGCGGGCGACATCAACACGCTGCTGCTGGACAAGACGGGGACCATCACGCTCGGAAACCGCCAGGCCGCGGAATTCTATCCCGTGCCGGGGACGACGGCGGAGCGGCTGGCGGACCGCGCGCAGCTCGCGTCGTTGGCGGACGAAACGCCGGAGGGGCGCAGCATTGTCGTGCTCGCCAAGGAGCGCTACGGCATCCGCGGCCGCACGCTGGCGGCGGGGACGCACGAGCTCGTCCCCTTTACCGCGCAGACGCGGATGAGCGGCATCGACCTGGACGGAATGCAGCTGCGAAAGGGCGCGGGCGACGCGGTTTCGCGCTGGGTGCGGGAGAACGGCGGCACGGTGCCGCCGGAGCTGGACGCCGTGGTCGAACGCGTGTCGCGCGAGGGCGGAACGCCGCTGGTGGTGGCGGAAAGGGAAAACGGCGAGGCACGCGCGCTGGGCGTCGTCTATCTCAAGGACGTCGTGAAAGGCGGCATCCAGGAGCGCTTTGAGCGGCTTCGGGCGATGGGGATCCGCACGATCATGATCACCGGCGACAATCCGCTGACCGCCGCCGCGATCGCGCAGGAGGCCGGCGTGGACGACTTTCTGGCCGAGGCGCGCCCAGAGGACAAGATGGAGGTCATCCGCCGGGAGCAGCGCGGCGGGCGGCTGGTGGCGATGACGGGCGACGGGACCAACGACGCCCCCGCGCTGGCGCAGGCGGACGTGGGCGTGGCCATGAACACGGGGACGCAGGCCGCGCGCGAGGCGGGAAACATGGTGGACCTGGATTCCAATCCCACCAAGCTGATCGAGGTGGTGGAGATCGGAAAGCAGCTGCTGATGACGCGCGGCTCGCTGACCACGTTCAGCATCGCCAACGATGTCGCCAAATACTTCGCCATCATCCCGGCGATGTTTGCCGCGACGTATCCGCAGCTGGACGCGCTGAACGTGATGCGCCTTGCCTCGCCGCAGTCGGCCATCCTGGCGAGCGTGATCTTCAACGCGCTGATCATCGTCGCCCTGATCCCGCTCGCGCTGCGCGGCGTGAAATACCGCCCCGCGGCGGCAAGCGTGATTCTGCGCCGCAACCTGCTGGTCTACGGCCTCGGCGGGCTGATCGTGCCGTTCGTCGGCATCAAGCTGATTGACGTGATGCTGACGGCGCTGGGGCTGGTATAGAGAAACGAAGTGCCCAGTGCCCAGGTTCAAGTGCCCAAGAGATTGGGAGCCGGGCACTTGGCACTTAGCACTTTCGTACTTTCGTACTCTCGTACTCGAACTCGAGTTGATCGCATGATCCGGAACCAGATCCGCCCCGCCCTTACCGCCACGTTCGTACTGATGGTGATCACGGGCGCGCTGTACCCCGCGGCCGTCACCGGGCTGGCGCAGCTCCTCTTTCCGCGGCAGGCCAACGGCTCGCTGGTGCGCGTGGACGGGCGCGTGGTGGGGAGCGAACTGATCGCGCAGGGCTTCACCGGCGCGGCGTACTTCCACCCCCGCCCGTCCGCGGCGGGAGAGGGATGGGATGCGGCGGCGTCCGGCGGCAGCAACCGCGGGCCCACCGACCGGCGCCTGGCCGACACCCTGATCGCGAGTGAGGTGGAGCGCGCCGTGGCGGAAGAGGGGGCGGTGCGCGGGCGCGTTCCCGCTGACATGGCGACGCGGTCCGCGTCCGGGCTGGACCCGCACGTGTCCCCGGCCAACGCCGCGCTGCAGGCCGGGCGCGTGGCCCGCGCCCGCGGCGTGGACCCGGCGCGCATCCGCACGCTGGTGGATGCGCACACGGAGGGCCGCACGCTGGGGCTGCTGGGCGAGCCGCGCGTGAACGTGCTGATGCTGAACCTTGCGCTGGACCGCGAGCTGGGGCACCCGGGAACGCGTTCCTTCCCCGCCAGGGCGTGAGCGGCGGGCTCTAGGGCGGCCCCCACCCGGGCTCGTACTACTCGCCCACCCTCCCCCAAAAAAGACTGGGGGACGGTTGGGGGAGGGCGCTGGACACGGTGGGTGGAGCGCAGACCGGCGCGTGAGCAGATGATCCTGAGCGGATGAATCCGCCGCTCAAACAGCGCGAACCCCCGACACCAGCCGCTGGCGCGTCCGGTTCGGGGCTTCAACCGCAACGCAGCGCGTGGCGACGCATGACGCAACCCGCCGCCGCGGTTAGGTCTCCCCCTCTCCCGCTTGCGGGAGAGGGGGCCGGGGGGAGAGGGGTGCCTCAGCATGCGCCACACTGTCCCAGACACACCGCAACCACAGCCATCCCATTCCCCCGTGGATGGCGTACAGAAAGCGATCGTTGAACCGATGAAGAACCTGATCTTTCCCGCCTGCGCCGCTGCGCTCGCCTTTCCCGCCCTGCTCGCCGCGCAGCCGGCCCCCGCCGACACCGCAGCGCGCATCACCGTGGGCGCATTCGTGGACGGCTACTACGGATACGACTTCGCGCGGCCGCGCTCGCACGACCGCGCGTTCACCACCCAGGCCGCGCGCCACGACGAGTTCGCCATCAATCTGGCGCACGTGGAAGTCCGCTACGCCGCGCCCACGGTGCGCGGGCGGCTGGCGCTGCAGGCCGGCACCAGCGTGCAGTTCAACTACGCGGGCGAGCCGGATGAGATCGCCGGCAGCCAGCCCAACTACCTGCCGCTTATCCAGGAAGCCACGCTGGGCGTGCAGGTGGCGCCTTCCGTGTGGATCGACGGCGGAATCATGTTCTCGCACATCGGCAGCGAGAGCTGGATTTCCATCGACAATCCCAACTACACCCGCTCTCTCCCCGCCGAGTTCAGCCCGTACTACGAGACTGGAGTGCGCGCCACCTGGCAGGCGCGCTCCAACCTGACCGCGCAGATCAACGTCGTAAACGGTTGGCAGATCATCTCCGAAACCAACCACGACAAGGGCGCCGGCATCCGCGTGGACTGGCTCCCCGTGGCGCCGCTCACACTCTCCTACTCCAACTACGTCGGGCGCGACGCCGCGGCAGCCACGGGAGAGATGGACCTCCGCGTGCTGCACGACGTAAGCGCGCGATGGGCGGCAGATGATCGCGCGCTGCTGGTGGGCACGGTGGATTTCGGGAGCCAGGATGGCGCCAACTGGATCGCCGGATCGCTCGCCGGCCGCTACCGGCTGACGCCGGCGGTGGCGGTGAACGGAAGGATCGAGCGGCTGGACGACGAGGACGGCGTGGTCGCCGCGACGGGGTTGGACGACGCGCCGGGGCTGGTGACCAACGGCGCGTCCGTGGGCGTGGACGTCACGCGCGGCGCGGCCGTGTGGAGGACGGAACTGCGCTCGCTCTTCGGTGCGGACGGCCGCCCCTTTCCCGCCCGCGGCGAGGATGACGGGCGGGCGAATTCGTCCACGCTGCTGGTGACCTCGCTGTCGCTCCGCATCTGAAGCCGCCGCCGGCCGCGCACATGATGCAGGAAAGCACCTCCCCGTTCCGCGACCCGGAGCGCCCCGCGGGACCGGGCGTCTTCAAGCTCTACATGGGCTCGTTCGCCGGCGTGGGCAAGACGTATCGCATGCTGCAGGAAGCGCATGAGCTGCGCGCCCGCGGCGTGGACGTGGTGGCCGGCTTCGTGGAGACGCACGGGCGCGCGGAAACGGCGGCGCTGGCGGAGGGGCTGGAGGTCATTCCCCGCCGCCGCGTGGAGTACCGCGGCGTGGTGCTGGAGGAGATGGACGTGGACTCCGTGCTGGCCCGCCGCCCGCGCGTGGCGCTGGTGGATGAACTGGCGCACACCAACGTCCCCGGGTCGCGGAACGCGCGGCGGTGGCGGGATGTCATGGAACTGCTGGACGCGGGGATCAGCGTAATTTCCGCCCTTAACGTGCAGCACCTGGAATCGCTCACCCGCACCGTCGCCGAGACCCTTGGCGTCACCGTGCGGGAGACGGTGCCGGACTGGGTCGTCGCGCGGGCGGACCAGGTGGTCAACATCGACATCCCCGCGGAGGAGCTGCGCCAGCGGCTGATGGACGGCAAGGTGTACGCGGCGGAGCGCATCCCCGCCGCGCTGGCCAACTTCTTCACCCCGCAGAACCTGACGACGCTGCGCGAACTGGCACTGCGCGAGGTGGCCAGCAGCGTCGACCGGCTGCGGACGGGGATCGTGAGCCGCGACGAGGGCGCGCCCCGCTCGGCGGACCGCGTGCTGGTGGCCATGAGCAGCCGCCCGCCGCACACCGACGTGCTCCTGCAGAAGGCGACACGGCTGGCCGGACGGCTCAACACGGACTGGTACTGCGTCTACGTGCAGACGCCCGACGAAGCGGCGGACCGTATCGACGCCGCCGTGCAGCGGCAGCTGGTGCAGAACATCCAGACGGCGCAGCGAATGGGGGCGGAGATCGTGAAGCTGCAGGGCGCGGACGTGGCGCAGGCCATCATCCGCTTTGCCAGAGAAAAAGGCGTGGCGATGATCATCGTGGGGCAGACGCACCGTTCCCGCCTGCACCGCGCACTCCGCGGGTCCGTCATCGAGCGGCTGATCGGCGCGGCGGGGATCGACGTGCTGGTCGTTTCCCTCGCGGACGAGGCCGGCCGATGAGGATCGGGCCGCGGCTGTTTCTGGCCGTCATCCCCGCCGTCGTCGGTGTGCTGGCGATGGCGGGATTGGCGTGGTGGGGACAGCGCGGGCGGCAGGTTCCGGAGGGGCTCCTCGTCCTGGGGATCGTGGCCGCGGTGGCGTCGCTGGTACTGGTGTGGAGCAACGCGCGGTACGTGGCGCGGCGCATCGACGCGCTTTCCGCGCAGGCGCACCCCGCCGATGCCGCCACCGGCCGTGCGGATGAACTGGATGCCATCGAGCGCGCGCTGGGCGAGGCGCGCGGGCGCGGCGACAAGCGCGAGGCGGCCGAGGCGCGCCTGCGGGAGTACGCGGCGCTGATGGCGGATGCGCTGGCGGCGGCCGGGCGCGGGCTGGACGAGGTGCGCCTGCCGCTGCACATCCTGCTGGATTCGCCGTTCGGCGAACTGAACGAGAACCAGGAGGAGATGCTGGGCGCGGCGCGAGCGGCGGCGGACGCGGCGGACGAGCGGCTGCGGGTGGTGGCGCGGATCGCCGCGCTGGACGCGGGGCAGGTGCAGCCGCGCACGGAGTCCATCCCTTTTCGCGACCTGCTCGCGCCGGTGCTGGCCGCCGCGGAGGAGCGCTTTCGCGCGGCGGGCGCCACGCTTCAGGCGGATCTGCCCCCCGCGCTCCCCCGCGTTCGGGCGGACGCCGGCTTTGCGCGCGAGGCGCTGCTGATCATCCTGGAGCACGCGGCCGGGCGCGCCGCGGCGGGCACCACCGCGCACCTGGACGCCGGGACCGACGCGGGGCGCGTCCGCATTCGTCTATCCGCGGAATCATCCCCGCCAGATGAGCGCTTCCCCCTGGCCGAACGCCTGCTGCGCGTTCAGGGCGCCGAGTTGGGGCGGATGGAGGACGGATCGCTCACCGTCCGCTTCCTGGCGGCTTCCGGCGCCCCCGCCGCCGGGACCGCGCCGGTCGAAAGCACGATGGACCACGCACCTCCCGCCATCCATCGAACGGGATGAAAGGCCCCGGACGCGACGCGCTTCCGGCCCCCCGCGTCTGATCAACCGCACCGCGATCACTCCCCGCTCAGTTCTGGCGCCCCCACCTGAGGCCCCCGCCGATGGCGTCATCGGGATGGAGCGTGCGTCCGCTCTCTCGGTCGCGCCGAGTCATGCGCGACCGACGGATCTACCATCCGCCGAGCCAACCTCGCGACACCCACGTCCGTTCTCGCGGGGAAAGCAGATCCTTCGTCGGCGCCAACGTACGGTGTGCAGACACTTCGGCCGGCGCCTCCTCAAGGGTGACGCCTTGCGGCGTGAGCAGCCCTTTCGGCCTGCCTGCGCCGACTGACGAATCCCGCTCCAGACTCGTCCGCAAAACGCCGATTGCCCTGCGCCCGAGGAGCGCTGGCCGAGGCCAGGCGGATGCCGGGAAAAGAAGAACCACACGGCGGCATGGCCGGGCGGGTGCGGGCGCACTAGCTTGGACAAGGATTGGACCCGGCATCGCGAGTTGGCGCCAGCGGAACGCGCGCTGGTCCTTCGCTTGCTGCACGACGGCCGCGGCACGCCGTCCATCTCTGCCCATCGGGCTCCCCATGGCTCCACCCGTCCCGTCTCGCGCACTGGAGTTCCGCTCGGCGCTGGCCTACCTGCCCGCGCGGGCCGCGCTCGTGTACCTGGCGGTGGGCGCCGTGTGGATCATCGCCAGCGACCGCGGGATCGCCGCGGTGACGTCCAACGCCGACCGCGCCATGCACTTTCAGACCGCCAAGGGGTGGGCGTTCGTGCTGGTGACGGCGGCGGCGCTGTACTGGGTGCTCACGCACAACGTCCGCCGCGTGCTGCAGGCCGAGGCCGCGCGCCGCGGCGAAACCGCCCTGCTGGAAGCCGTCATCACGGGCACCACCGACGCGGTGTTCGTCAAGGACCTGGACGGGCGGTACGTGCTGGTGAACGAGGCTGGCGCCGCGGCCGCGGGACGCACCCGCGAGCAGCTTCTGGGCAGCACCGACGCCGACCTCTTCCCCGCCCCGGACGCCGCCGCCATCCGCGCCAACGACGAACACGTGCGGGCCGGAGGGCAGGCCGTCACCTTCTCCGAAACGCTGGACGTGGGCGGCGAAGAACGGACCTTTCTGGCCACCAAGGGCGTGGTGCGCGGGCCGGACGGCGCCATCACCGGAATCATGGGAATCTCCCGCGACATCACCGACCAGCAACGGCTGGAAGAGCGCTCGCGGCAGAGCCAGAAGATGGAGGCCATCGGCCGGCTGGCGGGCGGGGTGGCGCACGACTTCAACAACATGCTGGTGGCCATCGGCGGCAACGCCGACCTGCTGCTGATGGACCTTCCCGCCGGGGGGACCACGCGCGAACTGGCCACCGAAATCCGCGAGGCCTCGGACCGCGCGGCGGAGCTCACGCGCCGGCTGCTGGCCTTCAGCCGGCAGCAGGCGGTGCAGCCGCAGATGCTGCGGCTGGCCGACGTGGTCACGGGAATGCAGCCCATGATCGAACGGCTGCTGGGTGGCGGAATCCGGATGGTGACGCGCGCGCCGGCGGGGACGGGGCGCACGCTGGCGGACCGTTCGCTGGTGGAGCAGATCATTCTGAACCTGGCCGTCAACGCCCGCGACGCCATGCCCGACGGCGGCACGTTGACGCTGGAGGTGGGGACGGCGGAGCTGACCGGGGCCGCGTTCGGCGCGGCGGGGGCGGCGGTGG
This sequence comes from Longimicrobium terrae, assembly GCF_014202995.1. Lineage (NCBI taxonomy): Bacteria > Pseudomonadati > Gemmatimonadota > Longimicrobiia > Longimicrobiales > Longimicrobiaceae > Longimicrobium > Longimicrobium terrae. Next base: position 141,477 of record NZ_JACHIA010000011.1, on the reverse strand, counting down.
TGCGCTGCGCCGTGCTGGAGCTGGCGGATACCGGATGCGGCATGGACGAGGAAACCCGCTCGCGGATCTTTGAGCCGTTCTTTACCACCAAGGAGCAGGGCTGGGGCACCGGGCTGGGGCTTGCGACCGTGTACGGCGCCGTGCAGCAGAGCGGCGGCTTGATCGAGGTGGAAAGCGAACCCGGCCGCGGCTCGCGCTTCCGCGTCTTTCTTCCCGAAGCCGCCATCGGGGAGCCGGAACCGGCCACGGACGCGCGCCCGGGGGACGGACCGCGGTCCGGGGCGCGCGGCGCCGGGCGGGAGTGCACGCTGCTGGTGGTGGAGGACGACAGCGCCGTGCGCCGCTTTGTGGCGATGGTGCTGCGCAAGGCGGGATACGAGATCGTGCAGGCGGTGGACGGGCAGGCGGCGCTGGACGCCATGGCGCGCGCGGGCCGGATCGACCTGGTGCTGACGGACGTGGTGATGCCGGTGATGGGTGGCCGCGCACTGGCCGCCCGGCTGCGGGCCACGCACCCCGGGCTTCCCGTGCTGTTCATGTCCGGATTCCAGCCGGAGACGGAGCGCGAGGGCGCGAACGAGTGGGGCCCGACGCTGCAGAAGCCCTTTTCCGTGGAAGAACTGGAATCCGCCGTGGAGTTCGCGCTGGACCGCGCCGCCACCCTGCGCCGCCTTTCCTGATCCCGCGGACACGACCACGTCCCCATCCGCCACCGCGCGCACGATCTCGCCGGTCGTCCTGATCGTTCGCGGGCGCCCGTTCCGGGACACCCGCGACATCCCGCCGCCCCAGTCCGCGCAGGCGGACTTCGTGCTTTTCCAGCGGCGAATTCATTCGCTCCTGGATGGCGGACGCGCGACAATCCGAATCAACGCATCTCCCACGAAGCTTGGCTCGGGGGATGGGATCATCTGCCGATGCGCACTGCTCATCCATGGCGCCAAACGAGAACGGGGGAGCCGGCGCAATGCCGGCTCCCCCGTTCTTTTCATCCATCCAACCCGCCTTCGTGGATCACATCAGCGCGATCCCGACAGGAACCGGATCAGTTGGCCGACGCTTCCACCGCGTTCTCGATGGCGTCCGGCAGCAGCGACAGGAAGTTGTAGCCCGTCAGCGCTTCGATGTTGTCCACCGAAGTGCGGTACTGCGGCCAGTCGTTGTTCTGAATGCCGGCCTGGTTGGGCATGATCACCGCGATCACCTGGATGGAGCTGGCGCTGGTGACGTTGGCCAGGCCTTCGCCGCGGTTCATCACCACGATGATCTTCCAGGTGTGCGTGGGGATGGCCACCTTGCCCGCGTTGTTCAGCGTCGCGGGATTGGCGGTGTAGACGCCGCCCGCGATGTTGTACACTTCCTTGTTGTTCACCCGCGCAAGGTCGTTGTTGTAGTTCTCGAACTTGAGCCACGGGCCGCCGTTCATGTCCTGGATCTGCGGCAGGATGTTGGTCATGCGGAACGTGGTGGCGTTCTCGAACTGATTGACCGTGCGCTGCGTGCTCATCACCATGTGGCCGCGGCTGTATCCGCTGCCCGTGTAGTCGGACGTGGTGATCAGCCGCGTGCCGGCCGGCAGCGTGGAATCGGCCATGAAGCAGTCGCAGCGGTCCGCGCCGCCGAAGTGCGAGGCGTTCAGGTCCCAGCTCACCCAGTTGGGCCCGCCGCGCGCCGCGTTGTACGACAGCGCGAACTGCGGCTTGTTCAGGCGGATGTCGTTGCTGCTGTCCGCGTCCACCGGAACGCCGAACTCCAGGTGGTTCAGGTAGCTGGCGGTGCCCGTGCTGGCCGTGGCCACCGTGAGCGTCGCGCTGCCGATGACGCCGTTGGCCGAGGTGGCGCGGATGGTGGTGGTGCCGTTGGCGACGGCCGTCACCAGGCCGCTGGCGCTCACCGTGGCCACCGACGTGCTGGTGCTGCTCCACGTGAACGTGGTGCTGGCCGTGCGGCCGCCGGAGTCGCGCCCCGTGGCGGTGTACTGCTGCGTCCCGCCGGGGTTCAGGGTGGCGTTGGACGGCGAAACCGCGACCGTCGTCACCGGGCCCACCGGCGTGGTGGTGGTGTCGCCCACCGTGCCGCCGCCCGTGCCGCCGCGGGCAAAACCGGGGGTGCCGCGGTCGGTGGTGCTGAAGTTCTGCGTGGCGTCGGCCCAGTTGGCGCCGTCCACCAGGGTGTTGTCGGCCGTCAGGTTCACCAGCTCGCGGGCGATGCCGTTCTTGGCCACGATGCTGGTGCTGGTGTACGCCACCGAGTCCAGCGTCACACCCGCGCCGGACTTGATGACGAACCGGTCCGCGCCGCTGTTGCTGAAGGTGAGGCTGGTGGCCGTGGGGCCGACGACCGTGGTGTACGAGTAGTCCGCGTCCACGTTGCCGTTGCGGGTGCGGTCGGTAAGGCGGGCCAGCACCGCGTAGCCGCCGCGCTCCACCATCACGTCGGTCTTGATGGTGTCGACGACGTTGGCGTTGTCACGCACGTTGAAGCCGCGCAGGTTCACCGGAAAGCGGCCCGCGTTGTACACTTCCACGTACTCGCCGTCCGCGTCCGCCACGGCGGCGGGGTTGGCCAGCAGCTCGCTGATGACCAGCCTGGCCTGCGCTTCGGTGGAAAGCATCACCTGGAACGAGAAGCTTTCCACCGCCCCGTTCAGCGCGAAGCTCCAGCGCTTGGCCGGCGAGGTAGCATTCGGCGCGAGCACGCCGTTGTACTGGAAGTAGGGCTGGTCCGGCGCGGTGATGGTGGAGTCGCCGGTGGCGTTGGCCACCGAAACCGACCCGGTGCCGCCCGTGACGCTGGGCTCGGACACGAGAAAGACGCGCACGCCCTGCGGGTGGGCCGTCACGCCGTCGCGGGTGCCGATGGCCTGGTCCGTGAGCAGGTTGGTGACGGTGACGTCGAACTGAAAGGTGCCGCCCACGTTCTGCAGGTTGGTGGACGTAAGCCGCATCAGGCTGTTCTGCCCGCCGTACACGGTGCGAGACGGTCCGCCCTCCGCGCCGCCGGTGGGCGACGTGCAGGACATCACGCCGCTGCTCACGGTGACGCGGCACGAGAGCAGTTCGCTCGGCGCGGCGCCGTCCGTGGCGGGAACGGGCGTGGTGGCGGTCGGCTGATCAGTACAGGCCGCCGCGGAAAGCATCAGGGCCGCGGCCAGCCAGCTGCGCCGCACGGCGGCGCGCGGAAAGGTACCAGACAAAGGGCAGATTCCGGTCAGAGGGGTCCGTCTGTGTCCGCAAATAATAGCCACGGAACGACTTACCGGGAACACCGCGCCCCAAAACGGCCGTTCCGTCGTAAATTGTGACGGCCAAACGGGTTCCGCGCGTCGTGACAAGGCCGATATGTCTCGGAGGAGCCACGAAATCGCCACGATGAACAGGCGTTTTCTTCTCCCTCCTGATGGATCGAGTCTGGCGGGATGTGAGGGGAACCGCGCGGACGGGGAGATGGCCGGCCACCCGCGCGGAGGTGGCGGCGCGCGTGGCGCGATCCGCCGTGCGGACCCTTGGAGGGGCGGCGGCGGGCGGCTATGTTGGCGGCCCATGCCCCATTCCCCAGCCCTCGAGGACCGATGACCGAAACGCCCGACGTGTCCGCCCTGCGCACCGAGCTGGAGAGCGCCGCCCAGGGGCTGCCGTATGTGTCCGAAGCCGACTACCCGTTCGACTTCGTTTCCTACCCCGGCACGGCCGCGGACTTGGCGCCGGAGCGCATCGGGGCGGTGGTGGGCAGGCCCGGCGAGGAGGCGCGCGAGGTCACGCTGGAGCGCTTCTTTCAGCACCACATCGAGAACGTGGATCCCAACGATCCGGTCGGCGTTGCCGCGGCGGGCCGCTACCAGGCGCTGCGCGACCATCTGCGCGAGCGCATGCCCGACGTGCGCGTGTTTCGCATCGGCGCGCCGCAGGTGGAGTGCTACCTGATCGGCACGGCGGGCGGCGGCCTCGCGGGCCTGCACACGACCGCGATCGAGACCTGACCACCGGCTGAGTCGGCCGGAGCGGCTACGAGGAACGCAGTCGCCGGAACGGACGATCAGACGCGCGGGGGAGACCATGCCCGCCGCCGACGCGGACGCCTCACCATCCATCCGCCCATCTCCTTGAGGACACGGAGGTCACGGGAGAACCAACGCGGTTCCTTCGTGACCTCCGTGCATCCTCCGTGACCTCCGTGTGAAACGGCAGTTGAGACAGCCCGCGCCCACCCGGAAGTGGGCTTCGCGGCGACGAGGCGTTAGACTGCGTGCAGGCCGTCCGTCGTCCGGGCACGCCGACTCCCCCGCCCCACGCCGCCGATTCCATGACCGCACCCGTTCCCACCACCGCTCCGCCCGGCAGCACGCAGGATCAGGCGCGGCAGACATTTCTGGCGCGCGCGGGCGAAACTCTGGCCGGATCGCTGGATTACGCCACCACGCTGCGCGCCGTCGCCGCGCTCGCCGTGCAGGACTTTGCGGACGCGTGCCTCATCGACATCCTGAACGAGGACGGCTCGGCGGAGCGGCTGGCGGTGGACCACCGTGATCCCGCCCTGCGCGAAAAGCTGGAGAAGCTGATGGCGTATCCGGTGCAGCCGGCGCGCGATCCGCTTTCGTTCCAGGCGATGGCGGCGGGCCAGCCCAAGCTGATCGCCACCGTCACGGACGAGGAGTTGATTGAGATCGCGCAGGATGAGCGGCACCTGGCGCTTCTGCGGGCCATGGCGCCGCGCTCGCTGATTCTGGCCCCGCTGGTTGCGCGCGAAAAGCTGCTGGGCCTGCTGCTTCTGGTTTCCGATGGGCCGGACCGCGTGTTTTCCGGCGAGGACCTGCGCCTGGCGGACGAACTCGCGCGCCGCGCCGCCCTCGCGGTGGACAACGCGCGGCTGTACGCCAACGCGCAGAACGCCATCACCGCGCGTGACCAGATGCTGGCCGTGGTCTCCCACGATCTCCGCAACCCGCTGGGCGTGGTGATGATGGCCGCGTCGTTCCTGCGCGAACTCGTCCCGGCGGAGAACCCGCAGGTCAAGCGGCAGCTGGACATGATCGACCGCTCGGCGCAGCAGATGAACCGCATGATCGAGGACCTGCTGGACGTGGCGCGCGTGGACGCGGGCCGCCTTTCGGTGGAGCCGGCGCCCGCCTCGCCCGCGTCGCTGATCAGCGAAGCCGTGGACCTGCTGCGCCCGCTGGCGGACGACGCGGGAATCACGCTGGTGGCGGAATGTGATGGTGCGCTGCCGCGCGTGCTGGCGGACCGCGCGCGCGTCCTGCAGGTGTTCAGCAATCTGGGCGGCAACGCGGTCAAGTTTACGCCGCGCGGCGGGCGCATCACGCTCGGCGCCACGGTGGATGGGGAGACGGTGCGCTTTCACGTGGCGGATTCCGGGCTGGGGATGCCCGCCGAGCACCTGTCCCACCTGTTCGACCGCTTCTGGCAGGCCAGCCGCAACGACCGCCGGGGCATCGGCCTGGGGCTGGCGATCGTGCAGGGGATCGTGACGCAGCACGGCGGCCGCGTCTGGGCCGAGAGCGCGCCCGGCGAGGGCAGCACCTTCCACTTCACCCTCCCCCTCGCCCCGCCCGCCGCCTGACCCGTTCCGGCGGGGTGAGTCGCTCTCTGGTGGATGACCGGAATAAGCGGAAGGTCGCATCGGCGGATCGTTCGCGGCTGACCCGGGACCGCGGCTGGGGGAGCTCCCGCGCGGCGCCTCCTTGCAGAATGGCGGCGACGAGTTCCTTCTTCCTGCCGTCAGTCTGAAGGCGACGCTGTGAATCTGCGGTGGAAAGAGAGTGCACCCCGGCTTTGCGGAATCAGCTGACCCACGTCCAGCAAACGAGGAGGGCGGAGAGAAATCCTCTCCGCCCTCCTCGTTCGTCATCCAGCCGGAACGTCACTGCTGCTCGCGGCGGCGATACCACTCGATGGTTGCCGCCAGCCCCTCGTCCACCGGCGTGGCGCCGTACCCGAACGCCTGCTCGAACGCGGACGAATCCACCACCTGCGGCTCCGTGTACTGGTAGAACATCTCCACGAATTCGCGCATGAACGAATCGAACAGCCCCAGCGCGCGGGCGCCCAGCCTGGGCAGCGTGCGCACGCGTGCCGGCTGGCCCAGCTGCGACGCGATCTTTTCCGCCATCCCGCGCTGCGACACCGGCGGCGCCACGGGGAGCAGCCAGGCGCGCCCCAGCGCTTCGTCGCGCTCGCCCAGCGTGGCCAGCCCGCGCGCCACGTCGCCGATGTAGCCAAAGCTGTGCGGCAGGTCGATGTTGCCCACCAGCTGCATCGGCTTTCCCCTGAGCGCGGGGGGAAACACCCGCTCGCCCAGCGCCGAGTTCAGCACGCGCGGGCCGTAGAAGTCCGCCGCGCGCCCCATGGACACGCGCACCCGGCCGGCGCGTTGCGCCTCCAGGTAGCCGGCCACGAGCTCCGCGCGCATGCGTCCCTTGCGGGTGTGCGCCGCCATCGGCGTATCCTCCGTCATCACGGCGCCGTGCGTTTCGCCGTAGACGTACAGCGTGTCCAGCACCACCAGCCGGGCCCCCGCGCGCGCCGCCGCCTCGGTGATGCTGGACGCAAGGCGCGGCATCAGCTCCACCTGCTGCGCGTAGTGCACGTTGGCGCAGTGATACACGACAGCGGCGTCCCGGCACAGCTGCCGCGCGTTCATGGGGTCCAGCACGTCGCCCGCAACCACCTCCACCCCGCGGGGGAGCGACGCCCTGCCGCTGCGGTTTACGCAGCGCACCTGCTTGCCCCGGCTGGCGAGCAGTTCGGCGAGCGTGCTCCCCGCCGGCCCCGTCCCGAATATCACGTGCCGCTCTCCCGAACCGGGCATTCCGTGCTCCGCGCAATGAGGATGGGGCGTAGATCCTGGCCGGCGCCCGCGCATTCCGCCCCGCGCCGCGCCGTCCCGGGAGAATGCAGGCGCGAGGTGCGCCCGGCAACCCACGCCTCGCCCGATGGCCGTGATCACACGGAGGATTGCCCGTCTTGACCCCGCGGGGGCGCGGCTCCTATCATCCGCCCCTGATGGATGATGAAAATTCACCGGACCCGCATGCCCGCCACCACGCACCTCCCCTGGCCCGCGCCCGCGGCAAAGCTCTTCCCGAGCTTCGCCGCTCCGTCGCGCCCAGGCACTTCGCGGGGTGATCGGTGCGGCCCGGGCTGCGGCGATGGACGGAGGGCGTGGTGATCCGCCGGGCTTCGCGCCTGTTCCGCGCCGCCGCGCTGCTCGCCGTCCTGGGCATGGTCCTGGGATGGATGGAGCGCGCCGTGCCTGACGTCCACGACGGGCACGGCGACGTGCAGCCCGAGACCGGCGCCTGGGTTCAGCTCTCCCACGGGCACCCGCCCGCGCCCGCGGACGACCCGGGCCACGCCCCGCAGGCGCCGCACACCTGCCACTGCATTCACGCGCACGCCCCCGCCCTGCCGGCCGCGGCCGGCGAGCCGGTGCGGCCGTCCGCGCACCACCTCGGTTTCACCTCCACAAAGCGCGTTCTCGCCAGCGTTTCGCCCGAACCGCACTTTCGCCCTCCCGTCGCGTAAGCCTCGGCACGGGGCCGGCTCTCGCCGCGCCCGCACACGTGCCCGCGTCCGCTTCCGGACGCCCCTGACTCAAAACAAGACCATTCGCTCGCACCCGGGCCGGCACTTCGCCGTGCCCGCGGGTGCGGCGCAACCGCGTCCGTTCAGGGAGGCATTCCTTGCTATCGTCCTATCACGCGGCCGGCCCCCGGGGGCCGGTCCGCAGACGCCGCGCGTGGCCGCTGCCCGCCATCGCACTGCTGCTCCCCATCGCCCTCTCCGCGCAGGAGACGCCGGCGACCGTTGCGCTGCGCCAGGCAGTGCAGCGCTCCAACCCCCAGCTGTCCGCCCGCCGCGCCGGGGTTGAATCCGCGCGCACGCGTGCCGCGGCATCCGGCTTCGCCCCGCCCGCCGCGCTTTCCGCCGAAGTGGAGGAAGTACCCGGCGGCATCGACCTGACCGGGGCCTCCGTCCGCGTGGAAGTCGGGCGGGAGTTCCTGTCCGCCGGCCGCCGTGACGCGGCGCGCGCCCTTGCCGCCACGGACGTGCGCGCGGCGGAAGCGTCGCTCACCGCCGCCGTGTCGCGTCTGGACGCGGCCGTCTCGCGCTCCCTGGCCGCCGCCGCGGGATGGTCCGCCATCGCACGCCGGCTGGCGGGAGAAGATTCGCTGCTTGCGGCCGCCGGCGAGGCGCTCACCGCACGCTTTTCCGTGGGCGAAGCGCGCTACGTGGACGTCCTGCGGCTGCGCACCGAGCGGCTGCGCGTGCAGGGAGAGCGCGCGGAGGCGCTGGCCGGTGCCCGCGCCGCCCGCGTGGCCCTGATCGGACTGCTGGGTTCGATAGATGACGGCGATGCGCTGGTCGACGCGGCCGTGGTGGAAGCCGGGGCGGCGTTCGCCATCCTTCCGCCCCCGCCCGATCCCGATTCGCTGCTCGCCCGCTCGGCCGCCGTGCGGTCCGCGCAGGCGGGGGTGGATCGCGCCCGGGCGGGACGCGTGCTGGCCGCGGCCGACCAGCGCCCCCGCTGGTCCGGCGCCGCCGGCGTGCAGCGCTTCGGCGCGGGCGGCGGCGGAGGAGGGATGGTCGGCGCCACGCTGGGGGGATCGGTGACGCTCCCGTCCACCGCGCGCCGCGCGAACCGGGCGGGGCTCGCCGCGGCGGACGCGGAAATCGCGGCGGCCGTATCGGAGCGTGCCGCGACCGTGTCGTCGGTGAGGGCCGAACTCGCCGCGGCGCTCGGGCGCTACGAGGCCGCGCGCACCCGGCTGTCCGCCTTCGACGCGGCGCTGCTGCGCGGCGCGCGTGAGGAGCGCGAGGCGGCGCTGGCCTCCTTTCGCACGGGCGACCTCAGCCTGATCGAACTGCTGGACTTTGAGCGCGCCCTGGCCCGCGCGGAAACGGAGCGGCTGCGCGGCTATCTGGACGCCGCCGGCGCCCTGGCCGACCTCCATGCCGCCGCAGGTCACGACGAGCCCCGGACCGGAGGCGATCATGACCAATAGCACGCACATCCGCCGCGCTCTTCATCTTGTCATCCTGATCGCCCTCCTGGCGCTTTCCGCCTGCGGTGGAGACGGCGAGCCGGCGAAAGAGCAGAAAGAGGAGACGCCACACGCCGGTGAGCACGAGGAGAGCGGGCCCGCGGAGCAAGCGGAGGAAGGTCGGATCACCCTCTCTGAAGCCGCGTACCGCACAGCGGGCATCCGGGTGGAGGCGGTGGCCGCCGAAGCCGTCGCGGGCGCCGGGTCCGGGCTGCAGGTGCCGGGGCAGGTGGAGTTCGAGCCCGAGCGCGTGGCCATGGTGTCGCCCCGCGCGTCCGGCCGCATCGAGCGGCTGACAGTGGTGGAAGGCGACCGCGTGCGCGCCGGGCAGACGGTGGCGCTCGTGAGCAGCCGCGAGTTCCTGATCGCGCAGACGGACCTGGTGCAGGCCGTCCGCCGCGCCCGCGTGCTGGCCGGCACGCAGGACGCGGCCGGCGCCGAGGCGCTGGCGGACGCGGCGCGCCGGCGGCTGCGGCTGCTGGGCGTGAGCGACGCGGCCATCCGCCGCGTCGCCGATACGGGAGAGATCGCCGCCGTCATGCCGGTGCCCGCGCCCTTCGGCGGCAGCATCGTGGAAACGCACGCACTGGCCGGGCAGGCGCTGGAGGCTGGTGCGCCGCTCTTCAAGATCGCCGACCTGTCCTCGGTGGACGTCGCCGCGGAGGTGCCGGAGCGCAGCATGCCGCTGCTCCGCATCGGCCAGCGGGCCGCCATCACCCTCGCCGCGTATCCCGCGCTCCGTTTCGAGGGACGCGTGGAACGGCTGCGCGACCAGCTGGACCCGGCCACACGGACGGTCAAGGCCATCATCCACGTCCCCAATCCCCAGCGGTCGCTCCGGCCGGGGATGTTCGCCAGCGTGACGCTGGATGCCCCCGCCGAAGCCGCGCTGCGGACCGGCGCGGCGACGCTGCTCACCATCCCCGAAGCCGCGCTCGTGACGGAGGGCGAGGCGCGCTACGTGTTCGTGGAGGTGGGACCCCGCGCGTTCGAGCGCCGCGCCGTGCGGGTGGAGGCGCTGAGCGCGCCGGGATCCACCGTGCCCGCCGTCGGGCGGGTCGCCGTCCGTTCCGGGCTCGCGGCCGGCGAGCGGATCGCCGTCTCCGGCGCCTTCACCCTCAAGTCGGAGATGGGCAAGGCCGGTTTTGAGCACGGGCACTGAAAGGAGCCGGTCAATGATCGACAAACTGATCGGCTGGGCCGTCCGCAACCGCGGCGCGGTCCCGTTCGGCATTCTCGCACTGATCGGCGCGGGCGTGTGGGCCATGCGGACGCTGCGCGTGGATGCGTTTCCCGACCTGACGGACGTGCAGGTGCAGATCCTGGTGGAAGCGCCGGGACTGTCGCCGGTGGAAGTGGAGCGGCTGGCCACGGCGCCCATCGAAGTGGCCATGGGCGGGCTGCCGCGCGTCACCCAGGTGCGCTCGGTGAGCAAGTACGCCTTTGCCGCCGTGACCATCGTCTTTGAGGAAGACGTGGACCTGTACTTCGCCCGCACGCTGGTGGCCGAGCGGCTGCAGGGGGTGCGCGAGTCGCTTCCCGCGGACGCAGAGGCGGAGATGGGGCCCATGTCCGCCGCCAACAGCGAAATCTACTTCTACACGCTGGAGGGGAACGACCAGGACCTGATGGCGCTGCGCACCCTTCACGACCGCGTGGTGAAGCCGCAGCTGCGCACGGTGCCCGGCGTGGCGGAGGTGAACTCGTTCGGGGGATACGTGCGGCAGGTGCAGGTGGTCATCCGCCCGGAGGCGCTGGCCAGCTACCGGCTGACGCTGCACGACGTGGTGGCCGCCATCGAGGCCAACAACGCCGTCGCCGCGGGCGGATACCTGGAGCACCGCGACGAGCAGTACATCCTGCGCGGGCTGGGGCAGGCGTCCGGGCCGGAGGACCTGGCGCGGACGGTCATCCGCTCCAGCGAGGCCGGAGTGCCGGTGCTGGTGGGCGACGTCGCCGAGGTGGGCTACGGCTCCGAGCTGCGTCAGGGCGCGGTGTCGCGCGACGGGCGGGGCGAGGTGGTGAGCGGAATGGTGCTCATGCTGCGCGGCGAAAACGGCCGCGACGTGGTGTCCCGCGTCCGCCAGCGGGTGGAGGCGGTCAACCGCTCGCTCCCGGACGGGGTGCGCGTCCGGCCGTACTACGACCAGACGGACCTCGTCGACGGGACGCTGCACACCGTCCGCCGCAACCTGCTGGAGGGCGGCTTTCTGGTCATCGCCGTCCTGCTGCTCTTTCTGGGCAACGTGCGCGCGGCGCTGATCGTGGCGCTCACCATCCCCTTTTCGCTGCTGTTCGCCTTTGTGGGAATGCGGTGGCTGGGCCTGTCCGCCAACCTCATGAGCCTGGGCGCCATCGACTTCGGGATGATCGTGGACGGCGCCGTGGTCATGGCCGAGCACTACGTCAAGACGCTGCACGGCGACGAGGAGCGTGGCGAGTTTCCGCGCGGTCCCGCGCTGGCGGCGCGGCTGGCGGAGGCGGGGCGAGAGGTGGCGCGGCCCATCGCGTTCGGCGTGCTCATCATCATGCTCGTCTACGTCCCCATCGCCACCCTGCAGGGACTGGAGGGGCGCATGTTCCGGCCGATGGCCATCACCGTGGCCATCGCGCTCTTCGGCTCGCTGGTGCTGGCGCTGGTGTGGGTGCCGGCCGCGGCCACCCTCGCGTTCCGGCACGGCGCGCGGGAGTCGCGCTACGCCGTGCGCCTTGCCGCCTGGCTGGACCGGCGGTACGCGCCGCTCCTCGCCCGGGTCATGCGCCGCCCCGGGTCCACGCTGGCATCCGCCGCCGCGCTCTTTGCCGGCTCGCTGCTGCTTGTGCCCCTGCTGGGGACGGAGTTTCTTCCGGAACTGGACGAGGGCTCCATCGTCGTGCAGGCGCTGCGCGATCCGGGCGTTTCACTCACGCGGTCGGTGGAGATGCAGCGGGAGATGGAGCGCACGCTGCGCATGTCGCCGGAGGTGAGCACGGTGGTGAGCCGGGTGGGGCGGGCGGAGATCGGCAGCGATCCCATGGGGCTGCACCAGGCCGACGTCTTCGTGATGCTCAAGCCGCGGTCCCGGTGGCGCGCCGGGCTGGACAAGGACGCGCTGCAGGAGGAGATGGAGCACCGGCTGGGCGAGCGTGTGCCGGGGATGGGCTTCGTCTTCACCCAGCCGATGGCGATGCGGCTGGATGAGCTGATCAGCGGCGTGCGCGGCGACCTGGCCGTCAAGGTCTTTGGCGACGACCCGGAGCAGAACCGGCGGGCGGCGGAGCGCATTGCCTCCGTCATCCGCGCCGTCCCGGGTGCCGCGGAGGTGCAGGTGGAAGCGACGGACGGGCAGGGCTACCTGAACGTGCGGATGGACCGCGCGGCGATGGCGCGCTTCGGCATTCCCATGCGGGAGATGCAGGAGGCGCTGGAGACGGCGGTGGGCGGGCGCCCGGTGTCGCAGGTGGTGGACGGGGCCTACGCGCTGGACGTGGTGGTGCAGTACCCGGCCGAACTGCGCACCTCGGTGGAGGCCATCGGCGCCATCACCGTGCCCTCGCCCGGCGGCGCCCGCATCGCGCTGGCGCAGGTGGCCGACATCCGGCTGGAGTCCGGGCCCGTGCAGGTGAGCCGCGAGCAGGCGCAGCGGCTGGTGGTGGTGTCGGCCAACGTGTCCGGGCGCGACCTGGGCGGCTTTGCGGACGACGTGCAGGCGGCGGTCGCGCGGGCGGATCTGCCCGCGGGCGTCTTCGTGGACTTCGGCGGCCAGTTCCAGAACCAGCGGCGCGCCATGGCGCGGCTGCGCGTGGTGGTGCCGCTTTCCATCGCGCTGATCGCGCTGCTGCTGTACGTGTCGCTGCGGTCGTGGACGCTGGCCGGGCTGGTGCTGGCCAACCTGCCGTTCGCGGCCGTGGGCGGGATCGCGGCGCTCTGGCTGCGAGGGCTGCACCTGTCCGTGTCCGCCTCCATCGGCTTCATCGCGCTGTTCGGCGTGGCGGTGCTGAACGGGCTGGTGCTGCTGAGCACCATCCAGCGGCGGCGGCGGGAGGGGCACACCGCCGCGGACGCCGCCACCGCGGGCTCGCGCGAGCGCCTGCGCCCGGTGCTGATGACGGCCACGGTGGCCAGCATCGGCTTCATCCCCGTCGCGCTCTCGCACGGCACGGGGGCGGAGGTGCAGCGCCCGCTCGCCACGGTGGTCATCGGCGGGCTCGTGACCTCCACGCTCCTCACGCTGCTGGTGCTGCCTGCGCTCTACGCGTGGATCGAAGGCCGGCGCGAGCGGCGGGCGCCGGGCGCGGAAGCGGCGGGCTGAGCGGAGGGTGCCCCCGGCGCGCGAGGGAAAGCGCCGGGCCCCGGCGCTTCCGTCCATACCGATGCCGATCGACACGGATCGGACCGCGCGTTCCTCGCGGCACCCCGAACCAAAAACAAAGACGTCCGCCGAACCATGGTTCGGCGGACGTCCTTGTTATCAGATACGGAATGCCCTGTGTCGTCCAGAAGAATCCGTTCCCGCCGAAGACAGGGGAAGGATTCCGCCGCGCCGCCCTGCTGAGCGACACGGATTTTGTCACCCCGTGGACATGCGAAATGTCAGCGTTTCGCAGTTACGCTGACATGCGAAATGTCAGCACCCCTCATAAGCCTCTGCGGTACAACCGCTTACACGATTCGGCGAGATGGAATCCGTTCACGCGGTCAGGATCTTGTGCAGCCACGCGGATCTGGATCACCCGGTCGTGCCGTCGCCGGCGGTTCCCAGAACTCCGAACGCCAGAACTGAAGCTTGACGTCGTTGAAGTCACCATGCGCGGCTGGCTGTCGATGATAGGGGCCATACCCCGGGTGATTGGGATCGTTGAAGCCGAAGCCCTTGATGGTTACCTGGCCACGTATGGAATCCGGGATCAGGTGAAGGGTTTCCATCACGTTGGTCCACTTTCCGAAGACTCTGTCGACGTGGGTAGCTGGTTGCTGGTAGATGTCGTCGATGGCTTCGAGCAGGCTCCCGACTGGCAGGACGGGGACAAGTGGCAGCATGTGCTCGCCAGCATCGGCATTGGGGTGCAGCGTAAGGCTGTAGAACCGGGTTTCCGGATGAGAAGCAAGGTACGGCAGCACGCTCTCATATACGTCCCGTGTGCTGGCCGCCGCCGCCATGTAGACGATCGTGTCATATCGGATCGTCGGATACAGCCGGATAACCTCATTCAGCACAATCGCACCCATGCTGTGGCCGATGAGCGTGACCCTGCGAGTGGTATCCTCACGGAGAAGCCCCTGCAGTGAGTCCATGAGAATCGAGGCCCCACCCTGGCCGGGTTTATACTGCTCGCCATACGCGACGTCTCGATGCGCTGACTCCACCGGCTGCCGGAACACGTTGCGCGTCCGGCGCAGCATGTTGTTCCATCCCGACGTGCCGCCCATCTCCGACAGAGGGAGCCCCAGAGCCAGCCGAAAAGGAAGGAAGGGGAGCCCCAAGGCGGTGGCGAGCTGGCCCGTGGTCGACTTGCAGTACGTTCCGAGCGAAACCTGCACCTGTGCCGGGTTTCCAAAGCCGGCACGGACAGCCTGATACTCTGCCATCACCGGGTACGAGCGGTCAGCACCGAAGGTGAGCAGGTCATCCCGCAGAGACTCCGTGACGTTGATCGGCCAGCGCGAGACTCCCCGCCCTACGTCCGCGACCAGGTTGAAGGGAGCATTCACGGTGGCCGCTTCGCCGGTGACGATGTGACCGCGACGCGTCCAGAACAGGTGCTCCCCGTAGGAACTGACGAGATTCGTCTGCCAGTTCAGGAAGATCGGGTTGTAGTCGGCGGCGTAGATGCCGTCCCCCGCCTGCTCGGCAAATTCTCGGGACGCGCCGAAACTGTTCAAGCCCCCGTGCACCACGATCATGAGCCCCCGCGGCCTGCGGTCGCGGCGGAGCTCGATCATCATCCGGTGCACGTGTTCCTCGTACTCATTCCCAGTAACCGACTCTGCCTGTCCTGTCACGCGTACTGGCACCCCCACGCCGTGGCGGTTCAGGAAAACGGCTCGGGTCGGCAGCTTTGCATGTGATGTCCACACCGTCCCGCCATTGCTCGCGCAACCCGAAAGAACGCAGGCCAGTGCGAGTGCGGAGAGCACGCGAAACCGAGATCTTTCTCGAAGGCTCATCATAGGGGTCTGCGCATGAAGGAGGGAGGTACTGCACCGCGCCTGGAGGGATGGCGACAGTTCGGGGCGGGAAGAAGAGGCAAGAAGTTAGAACCACCGCATGTTCGTCGTTCCTTCCGGCGGGAAAGGACATGCGGCATCCTGCTACAGATCAGTGTAGCATCCTCTAGGGCCATAGACAACGATCATCAGCGGGTGCGGGCGGTGCACACGTTACAAGACACTTCCGCGCCGGCACTCCTGGCTGCATCCTTCCTGTAAAGGCCCCTCGTACTCTCCCTCCGGCCCGCCAGTCCCAATGATCCCCACCCACCCCCGCAATTCGGTCCGCTGGCTCGCCGGGGCCGGGATTCTGACCGGGTTGTTCATGGCTCAAGGGTGCATCAGGTCGCCTCTTGCCCATCCGAGCATCACATCGTTCAAAGGTTATACGCAGCCTGCGCTTGCCAACACCTCCGGATCCGATGCTCCTGCGCTCACCGTACGCTTCATGGGTGCTAGTTCGCTGTTGTTCACTGATCGGGACGGCACTTCGATCCTGATGGACGGGTTCGTGAGTCGTCCGGGAATGCTCCGGGTCGGGATCGGAAGGATCCGGCCAAACTGTGGGCGCATCCGGCAGGCGCACACCCGGCTGGGCGAGCCGAACCTGGCCGCTGTCTTCGCCGGCCATGCGCACTACGATCATGCCATGGACGCGCCGGTCTGGGCGCAGATGAGCGGGGCGACGCTGGTCGGCTCGCGCTCCGTCACGATGCTCGGTCGCGGCATCGGTCTCCCGGACAGTCAGGATGTGATTGTACGAGAGGGAATTCCGATCCAGTTCGGCAGGTTCGAACTGACCTTCATCGAGTCCGTACACGGACTGCCGGACCGCTATCCTGGGACAGTGTACGAGCCGTTCGAACCACCGGCGAAAACAACCGCGTGGCAGACCGGGCTTGTATACTCGGTGTTCGTCCGCCACCGCGGACGGTCGATTCTGGTGCAGAGTACGGCCGGCTACAAACCGGGCGCCCTGCGCGGGCGCCGCGCCGACGTGGTTTACCTCGCAATCGGCGGTCTGGGCCGCCAGCCACTCTCCGTCATCGACACCTACTGGACAGAGGTCGTGCGCGCGACCGGCGCCCGGCGCGTGATCCTCGTGCACTGGGACGATTTCTTCCGCGGCCTTGATGAGCCCTTGCTGCCGACGATCTACGGTGGAGACGACGTCCCGCGCAGCATGGGGCGAATCGCCGAATTGGCGGCCGCGGACAGCGTCCAGGTCCTGATTCCGCCTGTATGGGACCATACTGATCCGTTTCAGGATCTGCCGGGTCTCATGCTGACGGACACGGTCCCTCGGGGTCCTGATACTCCAACTTTTCATCCACCTGCACCAAAGCCTTACTGCTCGCGATAGGAAGGTGCGAAGAGGTGGGACCATGCCCAAAACGCAAGAAAGCGCGCCCGATACAGACCGGGCGCGCTTTCTTCGTGTAGTCTTCGATTCACGGAGGTCAGCAATACGCATGCGGCAGATGCGACCGTCATAGCCGATCATCTGCGAACCCGCAATGTTCGGACACTTCGTCTGCAACTAGCGATGGCGAGCTTCACGAAGTGACAATGTGGCGCTAGAACTCGGTAGGAGGGCGTTTCCTTTGCTGCGCCGGCGGTCCGATTGGATCAACGCCGCCAAGCAAGCCGACGCGCATCAATCGAATGGTCAGGGCCTGAGGGCTGACCTCGTAACGCCGCGCCATGTTTCGTACGGCAGCTTCATCCATTGCATCTATGTACCGTTCCGCGAGGTCTCGTCTGAGCATCGACTCAGGCATCAGGAGAGCTCCAGCGAAGGCGTTGGCCTCCATCTCGTACATATCGTTCGGCGTTGTCGTCGTTTCGGCTCGGAAGTGAATGAGCGCGTCGTCGACGAACACGGTAGGGCTGTCGTGGTGGAGGATATAATGACCAAGCTCGTGCGCGAGTGTAAATCGCTGCCGATTGCGGTGATGGAGGGAATTTACGCCGACGTATGCCCCGGAATCCTTACGGATAAGGAAACCCGAGACGTTGGTTTCCAGCGGCTGCGATTGTATCTGCAGCCCCGTGTCGACAATGATGTCTTCGATGGGAACGGGAGGTCTGACATACCCTGCGCGGGCGAGCACCTTTTCGGCTTCGGCCATTGCCCACGATACGTCAGCCCGAGTCCTTTGCCTTGTTCGCTGGCTCATGGGATGGATCGGCATTCTGCTGCAAGCGTGCGATGAGGCCCGCCGTTGTGGGAGCCTGGTCGTGCATCGTGTCCAGCGTGACCCGTACGTTGCGCGTCGGCATAAAGTAGTCCGGCGCGGGCAGGAGGTCGCGGTAGTCGATTTGTAGCGCACGTGCGAGATCGATGAGTTGATCCAGCGAGATCTGCTGCCGCCCCGTTTCGATCATGGCCAGCGTCGACCGCTTCAGCCCTGCGAGGTCAGCCAGCTCTTGCTGAGTACGGCGCGTTGCAGTCCGCTGATCCCGCACGGCCGTGCCAATGTACTCGTAGATCTGCATGGAGGTGTACGATAAGCCGTAGTGCCCAGGTATGCAACGACCCGAAGTGGGCCATTGCTTGTCGAATCTGTCATTGTAGATGACAAAGACGGGCACGTTGACATACCCATAGCCTCTGGTTACGTTCCCGGCGTGGACTCCGCTCAGCGCTGCGCCGAGGCGAGGATCGGGGGATTCGAAGCCGGGAACCAGTGTTGAGCGGAGGTGCGAGATGGCGGGCAAGGGTGATGAGCATGGTGTCGTGCGGGTGCGGGTGGAATCGACGGAGGGCAACCTGGAGCACCCGTTCCGGGTGAGCCAGACGGTCGGCGAACTGAAGCGGTTCGTCTACGACCGGCTGGTGCAGGACAAGGGCAACGTGCCGCTCTCGGCGACGTACATCCAGCTCGGAGGCAAGTCGGTCGCGGACAGCGAACTGATCGGAGGGTTGGCCACGGGGGGCAAGAACCGCGGCAATGAGGTGGACGTCGTGGTCAGCCTCGGCTGGCCGATGTCGGGCGGCGCGCGGCGCTGACGGTGCACGCCGCCTATCATGAGGCACTGGTGGGCGCCGGCCTGGAGATCCTGGGCCGGCGCCTCCTGGCTGCGGATGAGGACGATGCGCTGAATAGCGTGCGGGTGGAGCGGGTCGGGCCCTTCCTGTACGTCTGGGCCTGCGGCAAGCGGCCGAACGACAACTACCTCGCGCGCATCAACTTTTCGGCTTACCCGGTCGAGCCGTACGAGATCGGGTTCCTGAATCCTGCCGCTGCCCGTTCGGAGTGGGATCGGCTGACCGACCGCGATCCGCGCTATTGGCCTTTGTCCGCGATCCCCGGCCTGCATGGCTCCTTCCAGGTGGCCCACCCCGGTGTCATTCCGGTCTTCTGGTGTGAGCGCGCAACGGCGCCTTTCTACCACCTTCACGGGGCGAAGGAGAGCTGGATCCCGGGCGATTGGCCCATCGATGTTGTGGTCATGAAGCTCGTCGAAGCCATGAAAAAAGCCGACCACCCCAGCCATTGGCGCCCGCTCGGCCATGAAACGCTGCTGGCGGCTGCGCGTCAGCGCGGGATCGAGCTTCCCGCGAGCGCGGGCGTTGACCGTGGATGACGGGACCGAGGAGCCGGTCATCGTGCGCCCGCCCGGCAGGCTGGAGCGGCTGGTGATCCCAGCGACGGTGCTCTCGAACACTTTGCAGGGCCTGGCGCTCGGACGAGACCGCGAGATGCTCGCGTTTTGGATCGGCGCTGAGCTGCCGGGGACCGCCGGCGCGACGCGGGCCCTGGTGTCGACGGTGGCGTTTCCGCGGATCCGGTCGGGTTACTCTCGGTTCGAACTGGCCGAAGGCGAGATGGGCCACATCACCCGGTGGTGCGGCAAGCACGGGCTGTGGATCCTGGCCCAGGTGCACACTCATCCG
This sequence comes from Longimicrobium terrae, assembly GCF_014202995.1. NCBI lineage: Bacteria > Pseudomonadati > Gemmatimonadota > Longimicrobiia > Longimicrobiales > Longimicrobiaceae > Longimicrobium > Longimicrobium terrae. Next base: position 122,325 of record NZ_JACHIA010000011.1, on the reverse strand, counting down.
ACAGACGAAGACCACTCCGAGGCCGACGAAGCCGAGCCGGTGTCGCATCGGCCCGGTTTCCTCTCGGTCGTCATCCCCTACTTCGCGCGGTTCTCCACGGTCCGCGAGCCGCGGTGGCGCGCGTACGAGCACCAGGGTGGCGGTGACTGGAGAGCAATCAACCCGGAAGTGCGATTCGAGGTGCTGAGCGATGTCTGGATCTCTGGATCTGAATAGGATGGTGCCGGCGTGCATCGTCGGGGGCAGGGTCCTCACAGCGGACGCGTTCTACGCGGAGCGCGACCAGCGGACCGCACTCGGTGGCGCCTATGCGGCGCCCCAGCTCGCCGTGGCGGTGGTTCTGGCGCCCGATCTGATGGAAACCGCGGCCGGGCAGACGGCGCTGCTGTGGTCACTCTCCATGCTGAAGCGGATGGGGCGTGCGTTCTCACGCTCCATTATCGTGGCCACGTCGGGCGCGGCGGACACCCGCAACCATGCTGCTCTCCACCGCTCGCTCGCCACCCTCGGACAGGCCGTCAACGCCGAACTCATGGGAGCGGACCCTTTCGGAAGCATCGAGTGGCGCGCCCTGGGGGATGATGGTGCGCTCGCCGGCGTCGACCTGGTCTTGCGGATTGGATTTGTGGACCCGGCGGGAACGGCTCCGCGGTTGGGCGAGGTTCGGGTGGGCTGGAATGGATGGGTCTTCGGGGTGGACTGGACGCCTCCGGCAAGCTGGGCGCTGGCCAACCACATGCGCCCCGCCGGAGAGGCGGCTGAAACGGGACCGGCTGCAACCGCGGCGGTCGTCGCCGCCGCCGCAGCAGCGGTCGCGCTCGTGTACCGCACGGTCCGCGACGAGCACCCGAGCGAGGGCGAAAACCTGCGCTACTGGTGCTCCGTGGATACTGGTCGGGTCTGCGTTGATCCAGCCGACGCAAGCGTGTGGATGCGGCAGGGCTCATCGCACCCTGGTCCGGCTCCCTGGGACGCGGAAGCCGGTCCCCAGGTGAATCTCGGCGAACTCGTGCTGGTGTCGGCGGGAGGGATCGGGGGAAATGCGGCGCAGGTACTCGCAGCGTCGTGGATCACGTGCGCGTCGGCGACCGTGGTCGAACCGGACATTATCGAACTCTCGAACCTAAACCGCCTGATCCGGGTGGGGGTTGGTGCCGTCGGGCAGCCGAAGGCTGCTCCGGCAGTGACTGCGCTGGCCGAAGCTGGCTTGCGCACGCGGGGTTATGCGGCGCGGTACGAGGATCTGGCGGCCGCAGATCTCGCACCCACAAGCGCCGAGCCAAGGCGCTTGCTGGTCGGTGTCGACCAGGTCGCGTCCCGCCTCCAGGTCCAAGCGGACTGGCCAGACCTGCTGGTCAACGCCGGCACGTCAGGAACCTCTTGGACGGTGAGCCTGCACCCGCGGGGATCAGGTGCATGCCTGGGATGCATCCATGGGGCAGCAACGCAGACGTACGCCGCGTCGCGACGGGCACTCGCCTGCGGTGCCGGGATGCCGGTGGTGGGCGAGGAGCAGATGACTCAGCCGGAAGCGAGTTTTCCGTTCGCGAGCGTGATGGCCGCCGCGTTTCAAGTGGCGGCGCTGATCCGGACCGCCGGGGCCGGGCCGCACGTCCGGTTCACGGCGGATGCGCGGGTGGCGAATTCGGTCCGGCTCCCGTTTCTCAGCACCGGGCCGCGTGAGCGCGAACCCCACTGCCTGCTGCTCTGCTCGCATCCGGCGCTTGCGGCCCTCTGGGCAGAGGCGGTGGGTGGATCCGGGGCTGCGCATCCTTCTGCACACGCGGAGTGAAGTGGAAACCTTTCCTGTTCCTCAACCGCACCCGCTGAAGCGGCCGTACGTCGAATCGGTCGCGCTGGCGGGGTTCATGGATCCTGCGTCTGCGGCCGCTTCCATCCCTTGGCTTGGTGCTCTCTCGCCGGAGGCGCTCGGGGAGTTCCAAGCGCGCTTCGGCGCTGGGGCTCGGCTCGGGCCCGCTGACCACGCCGGCAAGCCGTCCTTCCACGCCGTGCGGGGACCGGCTGCCCTGAAGGTGCTGGCAGACGCCCGCAGCCTCATCCAGCCGTCCGACGCGTGGAATCTGGCCGGGTTCGAGTGGATCGCGATCGAGAAGCTGATTGCCGGGCGGCTCTTCAGCGATCCTGTGCCCATCGCCGAACTCCTTCCGGCCGCTCAGGATGAAGGCAGCATCGCCCGTTTCTGCATCTACGGCTACGGATCGCAGATGCTCCTGGAGGCGGTTCCCGGCGGGCCGGGGCTGCAGTCCGCGTTGCCGTTCTTGCTGGACGCCGCAGGCCCGCTGCAGGTGAATGGCGATATCGTGGGAGTTCCGTTCCGTGTCATCCCACTGCCAACGCCGGTCCGCGTGCTGGTTGCGGATGATCGAGCCGTCGCGCTGGACGGGATCGGCAAACTGATCGCGTTGCTGCGGCTTGGCGTAAAGCGGGCACTCTGCGTCGTGCACTACGGCTACAGCCCGTCGATGATGGACGTCTGGCCCCAGCTTCCACAGGATCTGCTCGCCGCGGACCGCCCACCGCTGATCGCAGATTTCCTCGATCCAGCGGTAGCGGTCAGCGTGCCTACGCGACCCCGCAGTACGACAGCAGTGCTTACCGCTCAGATGGTGCAGCTCGGCTGAGCGTTCGTCCGCCAATGCCGGACTCGCGGAGCTGGCATGTCGGCGAGGAAGCGGGACCGATACAGGACGGCTGTCAACCGGAAACCAACGTCAACAGGTCTGCATGTACTTCCCTGTCATCCACTCCGCGCGGTTCGACATTCTCGCCCTTGCTGGAATCGGTGCCGAGATCCGCTCGTCCGGCACCGTGATCCCCGTCCTCATCCCGGTGGCGAAGAACGAGGACGGCCTGCGCCGGCTCCTGCGCAGGTACACCCGCAGTGGTCAGCCCTTCTGCTTCGTCGTCAACCCGATCTGCTGCCGGCAGCTGATGCCGCCGGATGCCGTGAACCGCGTCATGAACGATGTTCTCGCGGAGAACCGCGTCTTCCATCCGACCATGATGCTGAACGCGGCAACCACAAGGGCCGAGGTAGACGTGTTCTGCGAGCGGTTCCCGGAGGACGAAATGGCGTTCTTCCACCTCGACGAACTCCGTGATGCTGCCGCGCTGGAGACGGTTGCTGCTCGTGGCCGGTGGCATCTGCTGGAACCTCAGAGGCGCGCGTACGTGCGCCGGTTCGCCGCCGACACGCGCGTGCTGATTGAGGATCCGTTCCGGAAGGTGAAGAATGCCGACTACCCGGAGGACGAGAGTTTCTCCGACACGTACGCGGAGTTCAGCAACGACGGCTTCGCGGGGTTCGGCGACTACCAGATCGTGGGACGGGACTACAGTCCTGGGGGCTTCACGCCCCGTGCTGTAGCGCTGCATCTCACGTACACTGCCAGCGACGGCGCCGTTCGCGCGAGACACTTCGTGTCCGACACGGTGACCGCGGCTCCCGAAGTGCCAGGACGGTTTCTTGAAGTGCTGGAGGAGTTGGTGGATTGGGCCGGCGAGGACGAGAGGGACCTTGAATTCTCCAAGGCCGTGGCGGAATACCGCGCTCTGCTTCAGGCGGAATCGTATCCGGGCCTGGGTACGCCGAAGCGGCTCGGAATCCAGCACCACATCGAACTCATGATGTCGTTGCTCTAATTCAACTGGGAGGCGCTTCGAGTGCGCGGGCGAGCTGCTCCAGTTCCGCATCTGATGCGTCCAGTGTAAGAAGCGCGTGTGTCAGCGCGGGCGGGGCGGCGTTTACCCTTTGCCGGAGCGAGGCCGCCGCCCCCCGCGCGCGTAGCAGGCGCACCATGTGCCCGTGCACGCGTTCCGGGTCCATGGTCTGCATCAGTTGGACGCACTCACCCCATAACCTGCCGTTGGGTACGTCCGGCACCGCGCCGCACTCGGTCGCGACCACCTCGAGGTACTCGGATCTGCGCAATGCGGCGAGCATCGTCACGGGGTCGGTGAACGGCGCGTTTTCCGCGGCAGCACGGGTCTCGGTCAGTTCCCCGTCAACACCCATCGCGATCAAACCCACGCGAGGGTCCACCGCGGCGCCGATACGCTCCTCCTGTTCCGCCTCACAGACGACGTAGATGCGGTCGAATGCCTTCTTGTACGCGGCCAGTTGCTGAGGCAGCCGGTCGAGGTTGTCCAGCCGGGTCTTGATCTCGTAAACCGTCGATGTGCCGTTCAGCACCACGACGTCCGCCTTGGCAGGGCCGATCCGGAACTCTGTAAGCAGCCGCGCCTCACGCCATGGGTGCCGATCAAGAAGCAGCCGGCGCGCGATCTGGTTCTTGAACACGTACTCGCAACGGTGCTGCTCAATCAGACACTGGTACACCCTCGTATAGATCTGACCCACGGTGGCCTGCGTGTCGAGGCCAGCCGCTGCGGCGAGGTTGCTGAACGCGCCCGAGCGGCCGGTCCGGGCGAAGTCGGCCAGGACTGGACGCGCAAAGAGCGGTGGGAGCGAACGAAGGTACTTAGGGTTCACACAACAGGAGTCAACGAGGCGGATCGACACATCAGGGTAAGGTAGCCTTACCCTGATGTGTCGTAAACAGCCCTTGTGTGTCGGTCTGAACGCGTGGGAGATCTCGCCGACGGAATGTTTCCCAATAGGGACCCCCAGGACGCCGGTCGATACACCTGCGTGTCGCAGAGGCTCACACGAGATGTGCTCCGATTCGGGCACAACAATGGGACAGTAAGTTGTGGCCGCAAGCAACGATCGCCAATCCAACACAACTCACAACCGCGTCAACTCGTGGTCAATCTCATCGGACAGCTTCCTGAAGGCTTTTGGCTACACGACCCGGCCACCCTGGTAAGGGTGGCAGGTACCCACCAAGCGACAAAGGCGGACGTAGCCACCTGCATCGAGGCACTGCAACGGGCTCTGGAACGGGGAAGGTCCGGACAGGCAGCAGGGTGGCTTGCGCTTGGGTTTGTGCTCCAACCAGAGCGGTTCGGCAAGCGCCTCCGTCGGGACGGCATGCTGCGGGCATCAAAGTACGAGTTTGTCGGAAGCACGATCAGCCAGACAGTCGAAGCGGTATTGGCTTGCCATACCGCGCTCGGCCTGTCAGAGCAGGTTCGGACGTACCTCGAATCCGTTCTGGCCCTTGCCGACGTCGCGAAAGGCGTCCGGAAGAGCCGACTTCGGTTAGTCCGGCTTCTGCGAAATGGTCCGCCGTCTCTAATCAAATCTCTCGCTGTCAGTATCGACGCCGTCTTCAAGGACGTGCGGCCGGCAGACCTGGGCGCCCCGACAAACACGTCCGCGCACCACACCGCAGAACAGTTGGCCGAAGGGTTCTCGCTCCTTTGTCACATGTACTCCGAAAACGTCGGATTTGCCAGGGAGTCGTTCGGCCGAGTTGACGTCGAAGGAGTCGTTGCCGGCAAGTACCTCGACTGGTTCGCGGATGGTGCGATGATCCGGAGGTTCACGGAATGGGAGGTACTCGTTGATTGGGGAACCCATGTCTGCAGTCGGGCTGGCGATGGAAACGCTTATGACCTGACGCCCGTTGACGCTCGTAACGAGATGGCGCTGAGATTAGGCTACTTACAATCCAGCACAGCCGCTGCCCGCGAAGCACTCGCAGCGCCGGCGCAGGACGCCTTCAAACTTACTGAATTCGCTGAACGTACGTACCGGGCGATGGTACGCGGCGGAGCATTCAAAGTCTTGCAGGATCCTGTGCGGCGCGTAACGATGCACGTGCCGAGCGCTGCGGAGTTCTGGGCAATCTTCACCGAAGAGAACCTGTTTGGAGAGGAGGGTGCCCACCTGTCATCTGCGATGCAAGCGTACCTCATTCCCGCAGATCAACTGACGGAGTTCAAGATTCGCGGGGTAGCAGTGTGGGACATCATGAAGGTACAAAGGGTGTTCAACGTCATGAGGCATTGGATGAACCGCTACATGGAGGATTTTCTCCCGAAGGATCCATGGACTGCAGCCCAGTCGAGCGTGCCCGTCTACAGTCACGAACACCTGCGTGAACTACTGGGCAAGGTGATGGATCCGGCGAACGCCGAGGGAGTGTTGCGGCTACTAACGTGGCCTGGAGATACTGTGTTCGATGTTCAATACCAGCCGATGATCACGGATGGCACTTTCGTGATGGCCCCGCTCAACATCCTTGGAATGTCGGACCTGATCCGTAACTCGCTTCAGCACTCGCGTACAAGATTCCATGGCGGAGCACAGGATGATCCCGCAGAGCGTATGCTCGCCAGCGTATTTCCGTTAGCGGGGCATGCTGCCAAGGCCAGTGTCAAGTACAAACATGGTGGAGAAGAAGGCGAAGTTGATGTCTTGGCCGTGGTGGACGGGCGTCTCTTTGCGTTTGAGTGCAAGAATTCCCTGGTGCCTACGGGGCCGTTCGAGCTTCGCACGACGTTGGACCATTTGGCACACGCCGAGGAGCAACTGGATCGATTCCGCCGCCTTTCTGCTGACCCTGAGTTCCTCAAGTCCCTTGCGACGAAAACCGGACTCGACTGCACGAATCCGTCTGAGATCCACACCTGTGCTGTTACCACGAATCGGATGCTGTCAGGGGCCTTTTACGGAGCCCATCCGGTCCGGAGCCTCTTCGAACTGGGGAATTTCATCCTCGGAGGAGAAATCGTACTCAGAGGGCGCCCCAGACGGCAGGTAAGCGGCACGCGCGCAACGGGCGAGGAACTAAGTGACAATCTACGGTATGATCCAGCCCGAGCGCCTGTTTTTGCTGCCATGGTACCATACGCGCTGCGCTACGAATTCGGGGAATCGCGAGTGGATGTGCATTCATTCGGGATCGACGACGCTTTGTTGGCAACTGAACTGGGGGAGATCCCGCATCCCGAAGAATAAGCGAAATCTCGGTTCAGCGGATGGCATCTGGGTCGCATACTGTTCGCGTCGTTGACGCAGGCCCGAACCATCCTCAGGAGAGCGGTTCAGTGAAGCGATCTGGTGACGAGTCTATCGACCAAGCTCCGGCTCCGTGTCCGTTCCCGAAGGCTAGGATCAGAAATCCAGTATGCGCCAGTCTCTCGTTATGATCATGTGATTGGCGGTTGCGCCAATCGTCAAAGGTGAAGAATACGGTCCCTGCCCCACCCTTCCACCCAGGCGTGCAAGACGCGTTGTGCGAGCGCACGGAGTTGATCCTCCACATGTGGGGTCAATCTAAGTAGCACTCGAGTTCTTCGGCCTTTCCGGCGTGAGTGCGTCCACGCGCAACCATTGCCTGATGGGTGTTGCCGTCGAGAAGTGGTCGTGTCGTCGCTCTGGCCTTTACACCTGTTCGGCGGTCCGGCAACTTCCTTGTTACGCCCCCGGGATGCTTCTTCTGAGCCTCCCACATTCGATAAGCCGTTGATCGAGAGACAAAGGCCGCGCGCTAGTGGCAACCCATCAGATTCGCCCAAACACCATTCTTCCGGGCATCCAGCCTGGCGAGACCCCGGAACTGCATCGATTCCATTCGCGCACCTTTGAGAAACTCTGCCGCGATCTGTTTGCGGTCGAGCCGGAGATTGCGTCCGCTGAGCTGTGGGGAATGCCGGGTCAGCAGCAGGACGGGATAGACATCATCGCTCACCGAACCGGGAGCGACGGCGTAGAGGTGGGTCAGTGCAAGGCGTACAAAACCTTCAAGCCACATCAGATTCGAAAAGCTGCGGACGAGTTTGTTCGCCATCTACCGTTCTGGCGCACGAAAGGCGTCAGACGGTTTGTGTTGTTTGTAGCTGGTGAGATCGATTCGACACAGTGCCAAAAGGTATATCTCGACCAGCGCCAACGTTTCGGGAAGGAAGGAATCAAATTCGAAATCTGGAGTGCTCCGACCTTGGTGAACAAGCTGCGGTCGCGCACCGGTATTGTCAGCAGCTACTTCGATCCCCCTGAGTACTGGGTAGCCAGGATTTGTGGTGTCGCGGCACCCCCGCCTGTTTATATCGACGCGCCGCGTGCGGATTATGCCAGCCGCGTTCTGGCTGAGCAGGCGAATGAGCTTGCGTCTGTTCTGAATGAAGATGCCGCCCGGAAACTTGAGGCGGCCCGGCAGGCGTGGCGTGAAGGCAGACGGAGCGACGCATTCGCGACAGTCCGGAAGATCCGTGAGCCAGAAGCTGCATGGCGAGCACTTACGCCAGAGGTCAAGGGAAAGATCATTCGGTTCGAAGCGAGCGTGCTACTTCGGCTCGGCGGAGATCTGGAGGAGGTCCGCCGACTCGCGGCGGAATCGGAACTGTTCGACGCGAGCAGCTCCGGTGTGTTGCGCGTCCTGATAGAGCATGCCGTAAACGGGCCTGAGGCGGCTCTCTCCCTTATTCCGGACGTCGACGATCCCGTCCTCCTCGAACTCCGCGCTGGCCTGCTCCTCGAGGTCGGCCGCACGGACGAGAGCCTTGCCACCGTTGACCGGCTCGAGGCACGAGTCGGCGCGACGGCAGAAGGGTACCGCCTGCGAGCTCTGGGTTCGATTGCGAGGAACGATCTCCCGAATGCGCAGCTAGCCGCATTGCGTGCCCTGGAACGGGAGCCCCAGTGGGAGAGCGTCCGCGCCATGGGCGCGATGGTTGATTATCTCAGCGCGTTGTCCCCCGCGGCATCGGGCAACACCTTGCCGGCATGGCCGCTCCCGGTTGCCTGGGTACTCGTCAAGCAAGACGACGACAGCATCGCACGACTCCGGCGAGCTCAGCAGGTTTTCGAAGGCCTGAGTTCGGGCTCTGCGCTCGACCCGGATGAACTGCGTCAGTACCAAGCGTGGCGGCTCGCCTGCCTTTCGAACGACCCCGAGCGTCAGGAGCAGGCGGTTGAGTACTGCCGTGAGCTTTTGGGATCCCATCCTGATCACCTGGCTGCCCTCTGGTGGGCACTGAATCGCAATTTCGCTGTTGATCTCGCGCCCGCGGTGGCCTTGCTTGAGCGGCAGATCGAGTCTACGCAGGCGGGCTTAGATCAGATCACAGCGCTTGTTGCCGCTTACTTCACCAACGGGCGTGTCCGCGAGGGAAGCGCACTGCTCGAGCAGAATCGGGAGCGCTACATTGCCGAGGGTAAGGAGGAATCCTGGCTCGCGTGGCAAAGTCGCGTCGAAGCCGAAGAGAGCCTACCCGCCTCGCTCGAGGGGACGGAAGAATCCGTCGAAACAAGGGACGTGCCCTCCGTGTCGACTGCGGCTGATGTCGGCGACGTCGATGGACTCGACAACCGTTTAGAGCGAAGTGACGCGGCCGAGCATGATCCTCTGCTCCTGTTCCACGCCTGCGTTGCTGCTGCACGAGCCGAGCGTTGGTCCTGGGTAGCGGAGCGAGCCGAAGAGCTGGTCACTGGCCTGGATACGGCTGAGTCAGTTCGGCTGGCTGTAAGCGCGGCCGAGAATGCCGGCCGATACACGTTGGCGCTCTCTCTTCTGGACGGCCATCTCGGAAAATTCCCTGCACGCCGTCTCCCGCCGGAGATGCGGCGCCAGCGCGTGCGGGTACAGCGCGCGCTGGGCGTACTTCCGGCTGCTGTTGCTGAGGCTGAGGAACTTGTCGGAGAGGATCCGAGTGCCGAGAACCTGGTCGCGCTGGCAAGCGTTTACGAATCGACGGCCGATCTGAAGGGCCTCGCGCTACTCGCGCGGCGCTTTCTGACGTGCAAGGATTTACCGCAGGGGAATCTCCTTTGGGCGGCTAAGTTGGTCAGGACCGAAGACCTGTCCCTCGCTCGTGAGCTGTGGCGGCGGGCCACCAAGAAAAACCTCAGGCCCGAGTTCCTCAATAATGCCGTATTTCTGGGATTCGAACTCGGCCTGGATAAGGAAGCTAGTCCGCTTTTGATGCGGCTTGCTCGTCACGGCGGCCAAGGTGAGCAGAGTCAAGCATTACGTAAGTTCGTCGATGCACAGAAGGCAGAAGAACAGACCGGATCCTACAGGGCTGGACTTGAGGCAGCGTACGTGGAGGGCATGCTTCCCGTACACTTAGCTTCTGAAGACCTGAAGTTGTCCATGGTTGAGCTGTATCACCAGCGTTTGGAGCTTAACGCTCGTACCCCAGATCCTCTCCGTCAGCCGCCCCTGCTCGCACGCCACGGTGCGCGCACGCAGTCGGCGAGCGGCGCTTCCGACATAGAGAAGTGGAGCCTCCATGTGGATATCACTGGGCTCTTGCTCGCCCATCACCTTAGGCTGCTAGATGTCATCGAAGAGGCGTGCCACCCGCTGCGGATTGCTCCAGAGCTTTCTCCTGCCCTACTGCGAATACTGGCTGACATGGCTCACCATCAGCCCCGCCAGGTGGAGGTTGCCCGTGCACTAGTTGATGCCCTCGCTCAAGAACGCGCAGCGGTGTTGGATCCCATTCGCAACGCACCGGGTGTGCAGGACGAGACTGCTGTGAATGAGGACTTCGGCAGTGACCTTTGGAGGCGCGCAGCCGATGTGAACGGCTACGTCTTGCAGGTAGAACCGATCCTTTCGGAAGCGAGAAGTGGTGAGATTGACCACGTTTCCCATGACTTTCAGGATCGTATTGTTACTCCTGCAGCCCTTGCAAGGGCTTTGCGAGAAGCAGACGCCATCTCGAAAGCGGAATTGGATACCTTGATCGGCTCCCAAGTGGTGTCGGATGCGGCGGCGGCTGTCAGCCTGCGCACGGGTGTGTCGATATTCTGTCCGAACGGCACGGCCACAGTACTTGGTATGATGGGGCTGCTGGTGCCGGCGTGCTCGCATTTCCGCGTGTACATCGACCCGGCGGAGGCCCAAGCTTCCCGTCTCCACGTGGAACGGGATAAACTCCGTACGGCGTCGGAGGCTTGGCTGACAGAGTTGGTGGTGCGCATCCGCAACGGACTCGCGACTGGCCGATATGTAGTCGTTCCGATGGTGGAAGATCCGCCGGAGGCGGATGAGGACGAGCTTGGTGAGATGTTTGGTCTCCGCACTCTTCTCGAGCAGCGTATAAACCAGGAGACCGTATTCTGGGTCGAGGATCGCTATCTCGGAGGCATCCAGCAGAGCCTCGGAACTCGGATCGTTGGTATCGTGGACATACTCACGGCGCTCAGGCAGTCAGGCCGACTGCCGCAGTTGATTGTTTACGATGCCCTCGATCGTCTCCGTCGTGGCAACGTGCGCTTCATGGCGCCTGAAGGAAGTGAGATTCTTTATCACCTCCGGCGGGCTCGGGTCGATGGGGACTGCCTCGTAGAAACGCCTGAACTGGGGTACCTCCGCCGGTATGTCGCTGCAACTCTCGTGCAGGGCAAGATACTGCGTCGTGACTTCGCGGCAGACGGCAACCCGGCGGAGACGAACGAGATTCCGTATCTGATTTCGATTTCAAGGGCCGTAGACGAGGCATTGAATGGCATTTGGAGCGACCGTACTGCCACAATCGCTGAGCGGAGCGCGCGTGCTGACTGGTTAATGGCCAACCTTTTCCTCGATACATCCAGTGCCCGTACCGTCGTTGCGCTTCGACGAGAATGGGAGAATGACAGGCACCTGCTCGCGACTGCGTTAGCTGGACTCATTTTGCAGGGCGTCACCGCTGATGAGGAAACAGGACACGAGTTCCGAACATGGCTAACCGAACGGGTACTTGCGCCGCGGTTTGGCGCAGATGCCCTACTTTCGGTAGCTGTGGCCCACGTTATCAAATTTCACTTCGCTGACCTTGGCAACGATCTGGGCCAAGAATTGGAATCTCTGCGGCATTTCGTCCGCCAGCGCGTTCACGACCGCCTTCCGGCAGAGGTGCGGGAGGAGATTGAGCGGGATCCCGAGTATATGGCCAACATGGGTGTCCTGATCCAACCGGTTGTGCGGGCAGGGGAGGAGATGATGTTTCAACGGGAGTCGTTCATTGCGGCGGTGGCGGATGCCATGAACGGTCTCACCGCACGAATCTCTCTCGCTGGCGAGGAGGAGCCGACTGTGGAGATCTCCCCGGCGGAGGGAAATCCCCCGCGCTCCGCGGTGTTTCTCGCTCGTTCCGATGGCCGCACGTTCGTCGTTGAGGACCCGATCTTCCGAGTGCTTCGCAATTCCGTAGATGATAGAAGGGAAGTGCTGCTCCAGCATCGCGATTGGTGTGTCGGCCCGGCTGAGGAGTTCCGGATGGAGGTCGCGCGGGTGGTTTCCATGGTCGATCCGCTACAGCGCTATACCGAAGTCGAAGCTTGGCGAGATACCAGCCCTGCTGAACACTACCGGGAACTGGTCCGTAAGGTGTCGACAGGCGCGCCACTCTCCTTGCGCGAACTCATGCCGCCAGACCTGAACCGTTTCGCGGACTACCATGGGTTAACGCAGGTAACCGAGAATGGGATATCCAGTGCGGATGCGTTGGAGCTGTTCTCGACAGCGTTGATTGCGACCGAAGGTCTCTTCGCTGCAGTGCACAGGCTTATCGACTTGCCTTGCGAACTCCCTCGGGCGGTTCAGAAAAGATTCGTGGACGCTTCAGATCGGGGTCGGCGCGAACTCTTGAACGCGATCTTTCCGATCTCGCGAACGCCGGTTTCCTGCATCCATCTACTTCGTCTGTTGAGCCTCGACGCACACACGCGGTCCTCAAGTAAACGGCTTGCGAGGAGGGTCGCGCTGCGGCTTCTATCCTCGGCCAACGAGCCCGAAATCGAGGCTTTCCTTGCGCTGCTTCAGTGGACTGAGCAACGCATCCGCGAGGACCGCACTGCCCGCGCCTGGAACCCTGCGGGGCAACTTGCGGCGACCTGGCTCCATGCCGGCGCTCTCTTTCGATCCTTCACGGCTGCTGGATTGAAGGCCGAGTGGCTTCGGCAGGCCTTCGATCAGCGCGGGTCCCGGCTTAACCGCGGCCTCTTTGAGCGTGACGAGGATTACAGTCTTGACATCGCGCACCCCAGCAGAGCGCAGAGGCTTTTGCTGCTGATGACGGGATTGGACTATGCTTTCGAAGGCACTCTCCTATCACAGGACACCAAGCTCCAAGATGCCGCATCCGAGAGCGCTTTTTATCTTGGTGTACCGGAACGGCGGCCACGACTAGAATTTCTGCAGGATACTGCACTTGCGAAAAACGCTCTCCGTTCCTTTCTGGGGCGTAACCGAGGTGCTGCGATCTCAGCCCTGACGGGCCTTGATTTGAGCGGTCTCGCTTCAGCCGGGGCGCTAAGACGTTTCGCCGAGGAAACCGTCGAAAAGCTTCAGGCGGGGAAAGACGAGGGGTGGGCTCAATTATGGGTAGTCAGTCGGGACCTCCCCATTCATGAGGACCTGCAGCAAAAGGTCAGGGATGCGGTCCTTAAAACCGACTTCGCAAAGTATATCAGACAGGATCGGGACCATGGCCGAATGGCGCTGGTCGCTGCGGCTAACCAGAGTGCAGGATGGGGGAGCGCGGAAGTAAGCGAGCACCTCGAGGCGGCGCTACTCGGCATCGCTGCGCATTTCGCCGGGATTGAGGGCGGCGGAGACGGGCTAGACGCCGAACTGGAGGTCATCTCTGATCTGCTGCTGGATGTGGCACTTCGTGTCGCCTGGCAGCAGGAAAGCGTTGTTCGGGTGGCGGAAAAATTCGCTCAGCTTGCGTCCCGGATAGTGGACGCGTGGCCGTACTTAGCTGGTGAATGGGCATTCGCCGCAGAGCGGTTATGGGCAGAGCTTCCGATTGAGTGTGCCCGCCCGCTGGCAAGTCTCGTCGTGCACATCCGCGCAGTGCGGAATGTGTAATTTGTCGGGCCACTGGCCGGGCCCTACGGAGTGCTCCGCGGAGCATGGCCGGCGCACAGTCGTGCGTACGGCGCGTGCCCTCAGGGTGCACCCATCGGGGCGCAGCCGCTTTACCAAACGAGTCCGCCGCATTCGTGATGTAATCGCCTGAGGCGCACCGCCGAAGTGCAATGACCGAATGGGTTGCAGATGGAAATACGTCGGCTTAGGACATCATACGGGCCATGGTGGGTTGCATCTGCAGATCCGCGATTCGGTGGGGGGCCAGCACTTCCGGCCCGCCCGCGGGTCGCGTCGGATCCGACCCGATCTTGTGATACCTTGTACGGGCAGATCGCTAACCCGAGTTCACTGGAGCATCGCCGATATGAACGCACTCTCAGAAACCCCCGAGGCGACACGCTGGTTGGAACGCTTTTCTGATGTCGATCGGCCGACTGCAATCGCGCTGATCGATGAAATCCTGCTTGTTAGCCGGGATGACTTTTCGAACGGCCTCGATGCTTTGCTGGATGCGGCAGTCGCGGAGGCAGGTGGGCCCGTGGCGTTGTTCGGAGAGCGTCCGATAAAAAAAGTGTATGGGAAGATACCCGCTTTCTTTCGCAACTCCCGCCGTGGCCGGGCAGAAGGTGCAGGGGGGCAGCCGATCATCGTTGATCCACGAGACCAAGAGGTGGGCAGCGAAGGCATCGTTGCCAATCTGATCACTGATTACTCCCGGCGGCACGAGAATACGTGTTTTCCTTACCCCGGACCGACAAAGATGCGGGATGAGAAAGTCAGAGCGATCATCTTGGTAACGGACTTCATCGGCTCCGGTGACCGTATCACCAGAATGCTCGAAGCTTTCAGGTATGTTGCGACAATCAGGAGTTGGCGGTCCTATAAATTGATTCGCTTCGTGGTCGTTGCTTATTCCGGCCTTGACGCAGGGATCGCCAAGGTCCGCAGTCACCGCCTGAAGCCGGAGGTCCGAACTTTCACGGGCTGCCCCACGCTCAAGGGAGCATTCACGGGGAACGTTCTCCGGGACATTGAACGACTCTGCAGATCTTATCCAAAGGGTCACCGGGAGCCGCTTGGCTACAAAACCGGTGGTGCTCTAATCGCGTTTTCGCACGGCAGCCCGAACAACGCTCCCCCGATCCTGCACAGCCGTTCGGCTAAATGGGTACCCTTGTTCAAGGGCCGAAGTACGACAGGCGTGCTGGCTCCACTGCTGACAGACGCGGAGTATTCGGACGCGCACCAGCGTGTCACAAAGCTCTTGGGAATACGGGGAGCGCGGAAGGAACTAAGCTCCGGGGCCGGGAACCGGTGGATCTCGACGATGCTGGTCTTGGCCGCCGCAGAAAGAGGCGTCCGCCAGCCGGTCAAGATCTCTGCAAAAACGCACCTGAGTGTGGGTGAGGTCACTTCATTGCGTGCCCTCGCTATCGATGCTGGCTGGCTAGACAGCACTACCCGTCTAACGCCGCTTGGGCGTCGGGAATTGGCAAGATTGCGGCGCCGCAGGCGCCGCGCGCCCATCCTTGCAGCGAATACCGAGCAGTATTACTATCCCACCCAGCTGAGGGCTCCATGACCGGGATTAGTACTGCGCCGCGAAGGCGGCGCTGGGCTTTCATCGCAAAGTTCAGGGTGCGGGAGTTCCCGCACCCATCTCGCGGAGCTCTGTATTCATGCTGCGCAGCAGTCCAACTCTGGCCTGGCGGGGTCTTGGTCCAGACTCGCACTGTCACCCACCCGGGGTGGTCAAAGTAATGCCGGCATGGAACCCTCAGCGGTATCAGCACGAAGGCAAGATACGAGACATCGACCAAGGGATTCTGGACTCAGTAGTCCGAATCATCAACCGCATCCGGGCTGTCGATGCGAGATTGCCAGTCATCCTGACACTCCGTCATCTGAGTGTCCTCACTGACGTTCCCTACAAATACTTGCGCGATGTCGTCAGCCGGCAGGCAGGCGATTATAAACGGGTGCTCCTCAAGAAGCGCGTCCCCGGGCGCACTCGCCATCGCGAAATCAGCATTCCGAACCCCGTGCTCGCGGGCGTGCAGAAGTGGATCAACGAGAACATACTTCAGTTTACCTCAGCACACCCGCTCAGTTACGCATATCATCCGGAATCGCAGGCCGTGTTCGCCGCCACCCCCCATTGCGGCTGCCGGTGGCTGCTAAAAGTGGACCTCACTGACTTCTTCCACAGCATCTCAGAGTCCGACGTTTACGCGGTATTCAAATCTCTCGGCTATTCGCCGCTGCTCGCGTTCGAACTTGCCAGATTGACCACGATGCTGTCCGCGTCGTCTCGCCCCGCTCCAGCCGACTTCACGGAACGATGGTCCTCGATTCCAGCATACGCTTGCGAAAAGCAGGGGGTTCTGCCGCAAGGCGCGCCTACCAGTCCGATGCTATCAAATCTGGTGATGCGGGACCTGGATGAAGGGCTGGCCCAACTTGCTGAAGCAGCCGGATATACATACACCCGCTATGCCGACGATCTCGCGTTTTCCACGGCCAAGGACGTTGGGCTTGAACACGTTCAGCGGCTTCGGAAATCAGTTTTACTGAAACTCGCGAAAAGTGGGTTTTCCGGGAACCTAAGGAAGACCGTGATTCGTGGTCCGGGAGCACGGCGGATGGTCTTGGGGATTCTCGTGGATGGGCACGAACCGCGACTCGCACGGGAGTACAAGGACGCGCTACGGCAGCATCTGTATTACCTGCTTTCTCCGGCCCACGGGCCGGCGAAACACGCTGGAGCCCGAAATCTCTCTGTCTCCACCCTGTTCTACCACGTGCGTGGAAAGATCGCCTGGGCTGAAAGAGTCGAGCCCTCCTTCGGCAGCGCCTGTCTCGAAGAGTTTGAGAAGGTAGACTGGCCTCCTGTCGATGTGGCGCGTCAGAGATCGCGTGACGCATAGCCCATTTCCTTGCCGTCGGACTTCTCAGCGCGGTACGGCGGATGCCAGTCCCTCTACACCCGCACAATATTCCCTCTTCTTGGCACACCGCCTTGGCCGCATACGGAGTTGCCTCTCGGTACGCGGAATGACTCGCCGGTCCGGTCCTGAATACGGTTGATCACTCAGATCTGGAGCAGCAGATCTCGATTCCAAGCCTCGTCCCACGCACGGAGCACGCGCCGGCCCAAGGCTTGTACCTGGACTTCCATCGTTGCGTCAGCGGCTAGTCTAAGTGCTTGGCGCTCATTCTCCCGGAGCTCACGCGCCAAGGTTCCGAATGGCAGCGGCGCGAGGCCGTACACGGCCGCTTCGCAGGCAGGGAGACTCGTACCTGGCGCGCAGCGTTCTCCTCCTTCGCACGCGCGCACGATGTACTCGGCAAGGGCGTCCCGCGATTCGGGATCGTCGAGCAGCCCCAGCGCGCCCGCGGCGAGGGTATGCGCGGAGGTGCGCCTCGCGTCGCAGAGAGCCGCGATGAACGGCTCAGGGGTCCGCAGGTCACCCAGCGCGTGGCAGCCCTGCGCGACGAAGTGCCCGCTGCGCCCGTTTCCAAAGCGGGCATGCGCGTAACGTATGAATTCGATGCGGTCCATCCGGATCTCCACCGGCCGACCGCCCCTGCGCCTGGCCGGCCGGACGATGGGCCCGCGGATCACGGGCACGGTGAACCGGGCGGACAGCATGCGCTCATGTAGTCCGTCCGGCATTGAGTACAGACCTTCCAGCGAACGCCACGCTTCAACGACGTCCAGCGGGCCCTCGACCGTCGCCCGCAGAGGTGTGCAGGAAGACAGACTTCGAAGCCGGCGGACCTTCTCCTCGAGCGCAACGAGACTGGCATCAAGAGCAGCGGTCTGGGCCGACTCTTCGTCGAGCAACGCGGTTGCGGCGCATGCACTCGCCAAGCGCGCCCGGCAATCGCCGATCTTTCTGGCCAGCGCTTCCGCGCGCCAGTCCAGGATCTCCTCGGAAAGGGGTATGACGCCGCTCGTGTGCAGCGCGACCGCGTCAGACAGGGTGGAACAGGACTTCCGCAGCGGCGCTGGTGTCGCGTCCCGCAGGGCGAGCCGGTAAGCGACGTATGCATTCCCCGCCGGAGTGGCGCGGGTGTCGTAAAATGCGCAGTTCCGGACGACGCCGAGGCAGATGACCGGCGGGCGACGATGTCCGTTCTTCGTGCGCCCGGCGTCCTGCAGGTATACGCCGAGAGAGATGCCCGTTCGGGGAACAAGCCGGGGCAGGTTTTTGGCAACGCGCCTCACGTCGCGGACGGTCACCGGCCGGGAGCGCAGGATTCGTCGGCGGTCCGGATCACTCTCCGATGCGAGGACGTGTGCCTTGGCGTGCAGCACGAGCGCACGCATGTCCTGAGCGATGGAAACGAAGGCGACGTCCAGGGGAGCTTCGGGCGCGAGAGCATCCGCGGGTTCGCTCTCCATGTCGCATACAGAACTCCGCAGACCATCTCGCAGCGCCCGGTCCCGGTCGGCCGGTGCGAGGGCATTCCACTCGCGCGCCGGCGCCCAGCGGACGTGGAACGAGTCCGCCTCGGCCATCCGAACCAGTTCGCCGTCGTCGTGGAGACACTGCAGAGCACTGACCCAGGCCCAAGGTGGATCCCCTTCCGTGCGGTAGCGTGCGTGCGAGTTGGCGTAGTTCCGCAGCGCGGTGGTCGTGAAGGGGCGGCCGCGGCTGGCGTTCCAGAGCGCCCGCGCGGCGCGCAGACGGCGGTCGAGGTGGTGCTCCGCGAGTCCGGAGACCCAGTTCGGACCCCACGGCATGGCGTAGTATTTCCTGCACCGCCCCCCGCGGCGCCTGGATCGGACCACGATCGCTCGATCCCATACGACGAGGGATTCGAGCAGGGTGCTGAGCGTGGCTACCCGGGCCTGTAGCCTGAGCTCCGAATCGCGCTCCGCTTCAGAAGCGACCTCCTCCACCAGGACTGCGCTCGAGAGCCTTTCTGTCGCGCGGCGCACCGCCTCTTCCACGCGCTCCATGTCGGAGATATACGGCCGCGGGAGAAGCTCCATGCGCGCGATCGGCGCAAAGAGGAAGGCGTGCGTGAGGCGGCTCGCTACGCGCACGCGGCCGAGCACCACGGCCGGTTCGAGCGCTTCGTACATCCGGTTTCGGAGCCGTTGCGGCGGAGGTGAGCCGAAGAGGCGCTCCCATGCCTCACAGACCTCCACGGTTGTCGCCATTGCACCGGTGAGCGCGACGGCCGACTCGACCGCCCGCTCCGTGCGGGCGCACTGGCTCAGGGTCTGGTCCGACCACCGGGGGAGTGGGGGTGCGGGGAGAACGCATGCCGGGTGCCCGTTTACTCCGAAGTACAGTTCGTTCCCTCGGCGTACCACCGTCACGCGCCCCGCGCGCACGGCGGGCTCGAGTGCTTTCTTCCACTCCCAAGCGCTACCCCCGGGAGCGCCACGGTCCGCAAAACGGGAGGTCCAGGCCTCGTGCAGTTCGGCTGGCAGGACCATCGCGACACGGAGTTCCATCGCGAGCGCGAGCACCTCCTCTGTCATCTCGCAGAGTTCGATGAGCCGCCCGGTGGCCTGCCGACCGGCCGGGAGAGTGGACGCCAGCTCGCCGGCGTCGGCCATGCCGAAAAAGGCGAAGCGCGTGCTGACCCGCATCACGACCCGGCCGGCGAGCAAGGCGGGTTCGAGCATCCATCGCCAGCGCGCCGGTTCCGGTGCGTCGGGCCTGTCGGAGTGCACCATCATCCATGAGCGGCACGCCATCCACGCCCGAACGAGGTTTCCCGCTTCCGCCTGGGCGCGCGCGACGGCGGCTTCGGCATCGGCGCAAAGTGCAAGACGCGACCGGGTGAACGGCCTGCCGTTCGTGGGGTTCACCGTCGCCGCGCTGGCCGCATGTTGGGCAAAGGGCTTCGTCATGGACCGGCCTTTCTCTTTCGCGGTCTCGCTACGGCCGCCTTTCGTTCGTCCTCTGCCGCGGCACGTCCTTCACGGATCGCACGGAGGGCTGGATGCCCCCTGCCGCTGGTGATCTTCGCTGTGGTGTCTGCCCGCCCCTGCCCTGCGCCACCGGCGGCCCGTAGGGGTTCGAGATGCAGGTCCCGCAGTGCACCGGCGCGTTCCAGCACGGAGTCGATCGCCCTCCCGTCGAATGCTGGCTCGGTCTGCTTTGTGATCTTCTGCCGCAGGTGGCGGTGGAATGGCAGAGCGGTCTTGAAGGCTTCCAGCGTCGGCCGGCGGAGCCCGCCGTACCGCGTAATCGCATCGATGAGACGAAGGAATGGTAGAAGCTGGTCTATGAGCCCCTGTGTCACCTCGTGTGCGACCTGCGCCATCAGCGCGTCATCCAGCGTGGTGAGGTCGAGGTCCTGCAACCCGATTCCTGACTGCCGGATTGCTTCCGCGGTGACGGCGGCTGATGCATACGGACGCAGTACGGCATGCTCCCCCTCAAGGAGATGGAGGAGTTCAGGCACGGGGCCGAGAAGAGTCTCAGGCGGGTTGTGGGTCACCAGAACGAAACCGAGGCGCGGTACCATCGAGTCGTACTCGTCGAGTTCCAAGGGCACCCGATAGCTGGGGTCCGATACGAGCATCAGCTCGCCGATCATCTGGAGCACGTCGCGCGAGCAGTGGTGGATGTGGTCGAAGATGATGGTGCACACGCGGTGGGCACGAATACCCTCCACGAATCGGCGGGCGAGCGTCTCGACCGAGCGGAAGCGCAGTTCCGTCACCGAGAGGGGTGCCCGGATGATTTCGCACAAAGCATCCAGAAGCTTCACCGGATTGCGGGAGCCGCTCAGAATCGGCATGTACGCGATCCGGCGCGGATCCCTGTGCATGCCCGCCCGGTGGTTGAACGCCCTGCTGTAGTCCCCGGCCAAGGTTGATGCGCCGACACCCAGGCGCTCACCCTGGAGGTACAGCCGCCCACGGTTCGTCACCGTCGCCGCGAGTCGCCGGTCGAGCGGCCTGAGAACGGCGTCCGGGTAGACGTGCGGCAGCGCGCGGGTTTCGAGGTCGACCACATTCGACGGGGCAGTGGGGTCGATGCGCGCGAAGAGGCGGGTGGCTGCCGCTTCGACCTCCGCGTCTCCGGGTATGTGTCCGAGCCGGCGCATGGGCGCCGCCCGCCTGGCCAGCAGGGCTGACGGGAAATCATCATCGCTGGCGTCCGCCAGGCGGGGGTCATGTGGCACGGCGGTTCAGTCCTCGAAAGGGTTGGCGAGGAGCGGGGTTTTGCCTCCGCGGGAGTGAGGGTGCGCGTCCACTGATTCGGTCTCCGGAACGTTCTGACCAGAGCGAGCCCGACGCGGCCGGTGCGCGCGGACGGGGACGAGCCCGGCCATGGGCGCCGCATCCGTGTCCAGGGACGGATCTGCGTCCCCTCCGGCCGGAAGAGCGCGCACCGCGGTGTCGTCCACGGGCGCGGGCGGCGGGGCCAGCAGAGACTTGGCGGCGCGCGCGAGCGACGGGCGAAGCACGGCCGCCGCGAGGGCTGAGCCCTCCGCCTCTCCGATCAGCGCTGCCTTTTCAACCCGCTGTTCGGCCATGCGAACCTGGTCACGCTCCCTGCCGAGCTGGTCCTGCTTCTCCCTCCAGCGGGCTTCTTCCTGGGCCTGCACCCATGCAGGCGGTGGCGGGCTCTCCGGGTGTGTGTAACGTTCTGCCCGCCCGAGGTAGCGGAGCGTTCCGTCCGGTCCCGGAAGGGCGACGTCTACGAACCGGGGCCGGTAGGGATCCCGGTAGATCCGCACTGTGCGGCCGTTCATCAAGCTGCTGAACGACTCGTGATGGTAGCGATGTCCGCCGAACTCGATGCCGTAGCCGTGCAGGACGGCATTATCGGTGACCAAGAGAAGCGGCAGCCATGTCTCCGGCGAGACCTCACGGCGACCGGTGCCGCCGAGGGGCCGCGCGCCGATCTCTTCCTCATAATGCTTGTTGGGGATACGCCGTGTGGTGGAGTGCTCGCGACCGTTCATCCACCCGTCGACCTTGTCCCAGATTGCCTTTTCCAGTTCAGGCAGTGTGAGCAGGTCATCTACGTGCCAGTCTTTCTGTTTCCCGCCGCACCATCCCGGCAGGTGTGGGAGAATCTTGGACTTGATGGTCAGGTGCCCCCGCTCGTCGGCACCGCCGCCCTGCGGCGTCCAGGGACGAGAGTGTACCTCGATGATCTCCGCGGCCTTCAGCGCTGCGCGGACGGTGTGATTTTTCAGGTCGCTCCCGTTGTCGGTATAGAGAACGTCGGGTAAGCCGTACATCTCAATTGCATCCCGGAGCGCAAGCAGCGTAGTCCGGGTGTTCGGGGCGTGCGGCCAGAGCCGAATGGCCAGAACTTTCCGGGTGCAGAGATCGATGATCTTCGTCATCCAGATTCCCTGGACGGCCGTCCGTTCCACCCACCCGGCAGTGTTCCGGTCTTCCAGCGCGAATCGCATCCGGGCATACGCCCGGGTCACGTCGTCTTCGAACGGGCCCTTATAACCGGGCATGACCAGCTCCTGGGTAATCCAGGAGTGGTCCATGTGCCAGACGCGGTTGGGATACGGTGCCTGGCGGATCAAGCGGGTGCGGAGGATCTCCGGGCCGGCCGGTCCCCCACGCTTCAGCGCCCGCTCCCGGTCAGGTATTTCAGCGATGTACCGCAGGATCGTGCGGCTGCTTGCCTGTGCTCCGCTTTCCCGGAGGTGGTCGACGACGTTCGTGGGGGTCCAGCCCGGGTTGTCGAGGAATACCTGCTGGGCCCGGGTCTTCAGCTTCGAAGACTTGGAGATACAGCGTTCTTCCGGATAGCGGTGCAGAAGCGCGGCGGTGATGGAAACTTCCGGAAGCCCCAGCCGGGCCGTCCGCTCCCGTTCCACGCGGATGAGGGCTGCCCACCGGAAGATCTGCCGTTCAGATACGTTCCGGTATTTGCGGCAGAGCGTGGCTGGGATGCTGTCCAGGCCAGGGTGGCCTGCCGTTGATGCGACCCTAGCGAACTCGGCCCGCCAGAACCTCGCGGCTTCCCCTACGCCCATCGCGCCATTCAGGACGGGCGCGATGATGGTCGCCCGCGCAGCGGCGCACTCTGTATCGTGACGTTCCCGGACGTGGCCGATCACCTTGCCGTACTGTGGCTGCGGGGCCACATGCCTGGGGCCTCCGGCGGGGGATCGCTCCCCCGTTCCGAAGACCGGGTCGTCCGGATCGATCCCGTTCACGAGCGTGACTTCTGCGGGCCGGCCGGGCAGCGTGGGGATGGTGAGAGCAACGTTGTTTTCCGCTGCACGTTCACGGTAGGTCGCCGTCACGTGCTCCAGTTCAGTTGCCATTCCTTCCACCGCCGCGGCTCCCTTTGCCGCGGCGGCGGTGAGGAACCGCCCGTCCGAGCGCATAATGCGGTCCTTGTAGCGCTGCTGGTCTTCACGGCCGAACCGGCCTGCCTCGACCAGCGTCCTGGCCGCTGCTTCATGCTCGACGCGCGCAGTTTCCAGGCGGGCGACGGCCGCGCGCAACCGCGGGCTACCCGCCGTTTTCAGCCGACGGCGCGGCACGGGCACGCCGCCCGCCACCGCGGGCGGGCGGGGCTGTGCATCGCGGGCCCTCGGGAAGCCGCGGTAGAACGTCGCCTGGTCAGGGCAGCGGCCAGGCAACTCTCCCCGTGCGTACGCCGCGGTCAGGTCGCGATAGAGAGGGAGCAGCTTCCCGTCACGCCCATCCAGATATGCGGCGATGGCGGGCCAGTCGATCGGCTGGCCCGCAGTTGGTGGGTTCCGGCGCTTCCGGCTCCTTCGAACCATCGTCATGTCAGGCTTGGCTGCGATGGTTCCGGTTCGATCGCCGGGGCTGGATGATCCGTCTTGAGCGGCCCTCGAACTCCTCAGCCAGTGCACGGCAGACCCGAGCGGCTGCCTTCAGAGCGTGCGCCGATGCACGGGAGGAGCGGGCGCGTTTCAAGGCGAACCGAACGCGCACGATGTCGTCAGGGTTGAGGGCGCCGGCCGTAAGCGCCTGCCCGGCTGCCTTGGTCAGGCTGCGCCGTGCTGCTCTGAGATCCACCTGATCGATTGACGCAGAAGTTGGGATCCCCATCGTCTACTCCATGCCATGGTCCAGATGCCCGCCGGATTAGCGAGGCTGGTAAGACAGACGGAGATGTGACACCCCGTGCGGGAGGCGGCCCCTCCACATGTATAGATTCAAGGGGTGGACGCGCTTCCGGGCGAGGGCTGCCCCACGGCTAGGAGTTCGAACGCACGCCGCGCCGGCAACTCCTCGAGTTGCCGGCGCGCTTGACACTTCGGGGTGTCATGATAACGTCTACAGAGTGAACGACCCGGAAGTCTGCGCTTCTCGGTCCTGCCATGTGTCTGCCCCGGGAATCCGCGATGGTTCCCAAGATGTGGGTCGGAGCTCCCGTACCCGCGTTTTACCTACGCTGGAAGCATCTGCATGCCCGTGACCGCGGTGTTCGATCTTGCGGCGGTAGCGACGCGCGCCGCCGGCGGCGACGATGAAGCTCTCGAGATGCTGCTGCGGGAGTTGCATCCCCTGCTCTGCCGCTACTTCGGCCGGCGTTGTCGCGACGAGCCGGACATGTCGGACGTCGTGGACGACCTCGCGCAGCAGACACTGGTGCAGCTCGCGAGGGGAATGCCGCAATGCAGGGCCCGCGACGAGGCCGCGGTGCTGGCTTGGGCGCTCTCAATCGCGAGGAATTGCGCGGCGGACCACTTGCGGGCGGTCAGGGAAGAGCGTAGCCTGCGCTGCTTTTTCAGTGACCTGGAGATTGCGGCGGGCTGGTCGTCCGTTCAGGAGTGGAGGTCGGCCGACGCGGAGTCATCCGCGGGCCGGGCCGCGCTTGGACGGCTTCTTGAGCAGGTGCAGGATTCTCTACCCGAGCGGACGCAGGACCTGCTCTGGATGCGTCTGGTGGAGCACGCGCCGTGGGGTGAGGTTGCGGACCATTTCGGCACCGAGTACCGCGCCGCGCAACGCCGCTACCAGCGCGCCCAGAAGGCGCTCCGGTCCGGCGTGCTCAGCTTGGTGGCTGAATTGCCGGACGGTGAGCGGGATCTCGTCCTGGCGCAGCTCGACGACTTCGGGGTACGCGTCGGTGCCGCATGGAGGGATGAGGCCACATGAGCGCGGGCGCGGGGAGCGGCTACCCGGGCTCCGCGCGCTGCAGATCCGGAATCGATGCGCTTCTCAATCACGAGCCTTCTTCAGCACCTACGCCGGTTTCGGGAGCCTCCTGCTGCTGGACCGGAGAGCACTCCCATCCAGCGCCGCGAGGTGGACCAGGCGGCTGAGGACAGACGGAACGTAACGGAGCAGGAGCGCGTCGCGGCCGCGCAAGCGGCCCGCGAGGTGATGGAGCAAATCCGGCGGGAGCGGCCGGGGGGGGATGAAACCAAGCCCCTGTGAGTTTATCGTGCAGAAACGTCAGGCCGTGCCGTGTGGCGGGGCCTGACGTTTTGCTTCTATCGCGAGTCGGGCAACTGCCGCCGCACGTGCAGAAACCGGCTCGTCCGTGCGGCCGGCGTTGGCGTGGATGATTTCAGCATCCGTCGGGCTAGTCTCAGTCGCAAGCTGACCGGCACTGATGAGGCGCTCGAGCGAGAGCGAGTCGCCCATCAACTGCGCGAAGAAGCTCTTCTCCAGTGCTTCCGTGCCGGGGATATCGGATTCAGTCATTGCCATACCATAGAATTTAGCTCGCTCGGCTTGGGTAGCACCCGTCAGCTAGGCCCTATTCTACCTCTGGCTAGTGCTTCCAGGTAGTTCTCCAGTTCCTGCACGTCCTCGCCGCGTGCGGCCGCACGCTCCAGCATCAGTCGTTTTGCCTCGACTTGCAGCTTCACGATCATGCGTCGAAACCGCTTTCTGGCGGCGTCTCGCGGAATGCCCAGATCGACTCCGATCTCGGCCCAGGATAGTCCGTGATCGAGGCGCAGCGACAAAAGGCGCCTCGTCGGGCCCGCCAACCGGTCACGTGTGGTCGTAGCCGTGAAAATCATTTCGTCCCGCACGCTGCGCGGGAGCGGGACCCGGAGGCTGCTTGCCTTGTCGTTCGAGAGAGATATCAGGCCTGGCTCTCGGGACAATCGGAGTTCTCGGAGAGCGGCGTTCCGCGCAATCGAGCAAAACCAGCCATACACTTCCCGGTCATTCGTCGCATGGCACTGCCATATCACCATCGCCCCATGCGATTGAGCATCCCACGCGACGTCTTGTGCGTGCGGGTTGTCTCGGCCGAGAATCTTTTGGACGTGCCGCAGGACAAGGGCATCCACAGCGTCGAGGAGTTGACCCAAGGCCGCTTCGTCGTCTGACTGCGCCCGGTGAAGTAGCTCGATCGGTGAGGCTGGGTCGCCAGAAGTCATCTTGCACTCCTCCACATGAGGAGCGCTGGTCCGACCGACCGGCGGCGGTGATCGTGGACGCCCATGGTGAACCTCTCTTGTTGTAGAGTTATACATCTGTAAATTTCTACACCAAGGTAGGCTTCGGGCTTTCTTCAGTCAACCCCTGTGCGCTTGGCTACCGGAAGGAAACCCAGTGCCCCTCTTCGGTCGCACGGCGCATGACTACATCCAAGGAGACACGGGCCTGTGTTGCGATCCATCTGGCCAGTCGCTCGCAATCGTGGAGTTCGCACAAATCAAGGGCGTGGCCAGCGGGGCGCAACACGCTGATTCCTTCGCGTACCTGTTCAGCGAGAGGTTCCGCGGGGAGCAAGATGTTGCCCGCGAAACAGTTCGCTTGCCACTCGTAGCGCCTGAGATCGGCTTCCAGCAGTGAACGCTGAAACGCCAGGTATTCGCTTTCTGTGCGATAGGCGGCAGAACTGAGGAAGTCTGGGTGGAGTATCCGGTGCCCGAGTTCGTGCGCCAACGTGAATCGGTATCGATTGGTGTTTGCGCTCCATGCCGCTTTATCAGCCGCAATACGGCTGGGTTCGAGGTACCCATCGGCCCCGCCGCTGGCCTTCAAGTTCGGGATGAACTCGATTTCGATATCAAGGTGATATTCGACCAGCAATTCGATATCAACCGGGAGCTGGATCTTACCGAAATGCGTCAGAAGGAGGTGGTTCGCGGACGCGCGAATGTCCCCGTAGCTCAGAAAACGGGCGGCGGGACGGGGATGACTCACGTCAGCTGTTTCGGATTAACTGCATGAGGAGCCGAACCTCTTCTTCTGTCACCGGCCCGCCTCTCAAGCTCCGGAAGAGAACCGGAAGCCGGTTCACGATGGCTTCCTCCGTGGCGAGGTCGGGGGGGATCTCGCCACGGCTGGCATAAGCCCGGTCAACAAAGTCCTGCCACTCGGGCGTTTCCGGTTTCAGGCCAACGGCTACGGCGAGTACGCTGATCTTCTCAGTTGTGCGTGGAGGAGGAAGAAGTCCACGCTCCATTTTGCTGAGATTTCCGTGGTCCAGATTGTGGATGCTGCAGAATTCACGCATCGTCATCGGACCCAGGTTCCGGCGGAGTGCCTTGAAGTATTCTCCGAAGGGCTGGTCTCTCCCGGGAATCGGTTCTGTGCTCATTGTGCTGTCTGGGTTCGAGTCGGTCCGCCCCTTGATCGCTTCACCATCGGTTCAGGAGAGCCCGTGGGGACGTCCCGCTCTGACATGTGAATCATACTCGCGAGTTCGCGGGTGGAACAGGGAAACTTCGGAATCATCCATCTTGTTCTGACTTTCCCCACCCCGGCCCGGGCGCGGCCCGGGCCAGCGTCGTCTTTTGTTCCGCCGCACCCTTGGTCTTCGCTATCGAACCCACCACCCGCATCGCCCACTCGTCTCCCGTTCACGCGACAGCGCGCGGAGGGGTGTCAGACCACCGTCTCCATATCTGAATGCCGCGCGGATCGGCCGCCGGCTCGGTCAACAAAGTGGAGTCGCAGATGGAAACGGCCGTGCAGCGCTCAACGCAACTCTCTTGGTCGCATTCGCGCGGGCGGCTCCTGGAGGAGTGCCCGCGTGCGTATTACTGGCGCTACTACGGCTCGCAGGATGGGTGGCGCCGCGGTCCAGGTACGCCGCCCGACGCGGAACTCGCCTGGCGGCTGAAGCACCTTACGACCCTACACTCGGTCCTTGGACAGGCGATTCACGAGTCCGCGAGGGAGATCGCCACCGCGATCCAAGAGAGGCGGGCGGCGCCGGACGAGGGCCGGCTGACGGACCAGGTGAGAATCGCGTTGCACGCGGCCTGCGCGGTCCGCCGCGCCGACTTTCTCCGCGACCCGAAACGGTATCCGCTGCTGCAATCGGTCTACTACACTGGGACCTTCGACCCCCGCGAGGTCGCCGCCGTCCGTTCGAAGCTGAAGCCATGTGTACGGAATCTTCTGGCTTCCCCTGTTTGGGAGGCAGCGCGCATGCTTCCGCCGGAGGGGCTGATCGTGGTGGACTCGCTTTCCACCGCGGAACTGGACGGCACCCCGGTGTACGCCGCGCCGGACCTCGTCATGGCGGGGCCGGGCGGGGAATGCACGTTCGTCGACTGGAAGTCTGGGAAACGCGGGGACCCGGACGTTCACGCGCAGATCGCCACCTATGCGTGGTTCGCCCAGCGACGGCTTGGGCTCGTCTTCGGGGAAGGGAGGTGGAGTGGGAGGGCTGTGTACCTGGCAGAGAGCGACGAAGAGGGGTTTACGATCACGCGCCTGGATCTCATGCGCGCCGAACACCGCATCCGGGAGAGCGTTGAGGGCATGCGCCAGTGCCTATCCGACCCACAGGCGAACCTGCCGAAGAGCCGTAGCTCATTTCCGCTCGCCCTCCCAGCATTTCGGCATCGTTGCCGCGGGTGCAGGTACTTTCAACTTTGCAAGGCTGAACTTACCCGTCCGGGATATGGGGACAGCGGATTGCCAGGTGATGCGTAGCTGACGGTGAGCCAGTCACTGATCTTGGGATGGGGGAACAGCAGCGCGGCCGCCGGCGAGAGCGCGACGCGCTTCCGCTGGCGGCCGCGTGCAGCGACCGTTTCTCTTGCCGCCGATTCACGACGGAGACAGTCCAGCCGCTGGACCAAGCCCCACAGGCTGTGGGCGAGCCGTCGCAGAGCCACTGACCAGGTGGCAGCCGGACACGAGTCGGTTGTCAGATGGGGGGCTCAGCCCTGCAGGCCGATAATGCCCCTTGTCCGAGACACAATCACTGATCGGGGACCCGGATCATCTGCGGGATCCGCGGGAGATCTTTTCGCCTTGATGTTCTTGACCACGATGTCGTCCTCGTCATCGGCATGGTCATTCGAGTCAGCCGAAAGCGCGAACAGCTCTTCCCCGTAATCGTCACCCAGGTACTTCTTGCGCAGTTCAGCGATCGAGGCGCCGGCCCGCACACGGAGGGAGGCGCCCTTGTTACGCGTTGTTGTTGGCTCTTCCACTATTTCCACATCGGGCATCTCGTCTTCAACGATCTGCTTTATGCTCTTCTCCGGCATAGTTGCGCCTCCGCGCCAATTGTGCGTGCCCTCGTCCCGGCATATCCGCGGCGAGTTCGTCGTGCTGCTCACCACCCCAACCCAAGGCAGGTGAACTGCCGCAGGATCTTCGCCTCAACCGCCTTGCTGAACCGGTCCGTCCTGCCGTGCGGGAAGCCAGCAAGGTATTGTGCCTTAGCCTTGAAAAGAGCTTCGGCTGGTGCCGCTCCCGCGTTGATCGCTCTCCAGAACGCGTCATGCAGGGGCCTACCAAAATAACCATAAGGTGGGTGCGGCGGGGAGTAGTGCGATCCCGTGCAGCCCACGAACGCCAGTGCTCCCGCCCGGAGATACGCGATCGCCATCGATGCCTCAGGCCCCCGTGGCCGGAGCAGCGTATCCGGGCGAGCCTTGGACGCCGGCGGCGACATGGACAGCGCGCCCCAGCAGCATCCTGTCAGTACGACAGTGCCCGGAGCGTGAGCCGGTACGTTCTCGACCGCGACCGCTTCGAACGCAGCGCCACCAGGAGTCTCACCCCAGAACCGCGTCGCATCCCGCGCGGAACCGTGCAGCATATAGTACACCGCTCCCACAGCAGCATCGGGCGGGACGTGTTCAGGACCGAAGTGCTCCGACACTTCCAACTGCCCTCCCTGGCCTGGAAGACCCGGGAAGACGTCGACTGCGAACGGGCGGTTCAGGTTGCGGATGCCGAAGCGCTGCCCCGGAGCGAATCGGGGCGCCTGCAGCGCCGCGAAGACTACGTCCGCGCGTCTTCCATCCGGAATCCTGCTGACGGGGAGTTCGGCCAGGAAGTCACCGTCGCTGTCCCCATACACGTCGTCGCTCCAGACGATGAAGCGATCGGCGTCCCACTCAATCCGTCCGGCGGCCTCGAGAGCCCGGCGGTCGGCGGCATCGAGGACGTCCAGCTGATCTGCCGGAACCACGTCGTATCCGCCAAGTACGACAACGCCCGCGTAGTTGTTCCGGACCAGATGGGGGCGGACGTGCGTGGCTGCCTCTTCGGCCGTGGTGATCCCGTCAGGGAGTTCCAAAACTGTGGTCGACGGCGTCTTCTCCAGCATGGCAAACACACGCGCGGCTTCAACCTGCCCGATGTTGGCCTCCAACCGTGACCGGCACGTTACGAACAGCAAGGCCGGCAACTCCCGGCCCCCGCCTACTAGATCCGCCCCGGGTACCTCGCGATCCTCAGCGGGAGGAACCATGGCTGGATACGCAGGACCAGCAGCCGGTGCTTGACCAGGCTCCACCTCGATTGTGAGCGTCACCTTCGTGGAGCGATGCGGCAGGCGCGCAAAGATTTCCACGGAGTCGCTGCTGTCCGTGCGGGCGAAGGTGACGGACGGTGCTGGCGGGGGAGCCGCCGGCCGGGCAACTGCCGGTGGGACTGCGACCCGCGGCATCGAAGACGGAGATGGCTGTGGCTCCGCCAACTCGGATTCATCTTGAACCTCGTTCACGCTGAAGTCGTTCAGCTTACCTCTGATCACCGACATGCGGACAGGACCATTCTTCTCGATGGTGATGGTACCGTTCCGATCGGTGCGCGCAAACTTGAGTTGATCTTTCCGCGATTCCAGAAGGTTCAGCACCCCCTCCTCAGGGTGGTGCGGGTCGTTGCTTCCACCGGTATGCGCGAACAGGCGCGTGTCTGCCCACTCATCAAGAACGCTCTCGTCGAGCCCGTTGTAGCTGGCGTGATGGGGCAGTTTGATGAAGTCGTAAGGACCGCCTTCGATTACACGCTCGCGAAGGGCTTGCATTTCGTTACCAAGGCCGGGCACCTCGGGCTCGGCGAACTGCATGTCGCCCGCGAGCAGCGCGCTCCAACCACCTGCGTCGACCTTGAGCGTGATGCTCTGGTCGTTCTTCGCTGCGCCTGGCCCCGGCATGTCCGCGCCCTCGAACGCGTCGGCCATTCCGCGCATGAGGCGACGATAAACGCTCACAGCTGACACGGGATCGTCAGCATCGGCAGGGTAGTGCTCGCTGACCATCGTGCCGATGTCATCCGTCGCTCTGGCGATTGTTTCCGCACAGATGATCAGGTGGTCACGGGTAGGGCCCAGGATCCCCAAACCGAAGTCGGCGAACTCCTGCTCGACCTCCCTGACCTTGGCTTGGCCCGCGTACCGCACGACACGGGTCCCTTGCTCCTCCAACTGCCGGAGCATCTCCCTGTACCTCTCCTCCAGCGTCACATCCTGAAAGAAGATTTCCTCGAGTTCGGAGTCACTGAGGCTGGTGTAATCCTCCTCCTGAAGAGCGGCAACCAGGGTGCGCTGCATGGGCGAGAGCTCCAGCGTGTCCACCGGGCCAACGCCGTCGCTGTCGCGCCCCCAGCCGAAGTTCTCATCGGCCACGAGCGCCACGTCTGCCTGCAGAATCCCTCCCGTGATCATCGCGGGCAGCGCGCCGATGTGGTCGTTGTGGCAGTGCGTGACCACGAGGAGGTTTACCCGGAACGGTGCGTCGCCACCAAGCAGCTGCTTGAGCTGCGAACGAAGGAGCGCGACGTCGCCGGGATGTGCGCCATCGATCAGAATTGACCGCTCCCCCTCACGCACCAGCACACAATCCCCGTACTTGGTTCTACCCACGTCGAGCACGTCAATGCGCATGATCTCCCTTGAGATGAAGCAAAGATGATGAGGTGGAATCGCTTGGGCGGCGTTGGCAAGCTGATCACTATCCCGTGTAAGAACCGGAGGAAGCGAACCGATCCCGACAAAACATCATGTAGCGGGATTGCATTGTTTCCCGCAAGAGGGTTGATGATTCGATCGCTGCCTGGCGCTCCAGCTTCCTGAAGCACCAAGGGTGAAAGCTTCGGAGGATCGGCACCATCCCGGTCGGCCGAGCAGTCCCGCAGGAGCGCGTAGCGGAGCGGTGATCGAGGCGGGGGACGTTCGTCGCTCCGCGCTCTCGCCGCATGCCCCGCGAACCAAGCCGCGATGTTGGGACGAAAAGTACGGAGGGTCCGTAGCCCTGCTCCGCGCCCAGACCCCGGGCATCCCGACCGTTCGGCACCATTCGTGAAGACGAGTCCCAACCCCATTGCTGAGCCGCGACCTTAGACGAAAGACGACGTTAAATGAGTGGCGCGCAACGGGCCGATGCGTTATGCTTATCAGGCAAGTGTAGCACGCCTCAGGTTGCTGATAGTACTGCGACGAGATGCAGGATCAGTGGCAGTGCGCGACGGGAGGCTGAGACGCCCATGCCAGAGACGATCAGCGCCAGCAGCTTAGGCGGACCAGGCAGTGCAAGCGACACGACGCTCACGTTGACAACGAAATGATTGCACGAGCGAGGGGACCAGACTATCTTCGCCCACTGAGGGCCGAAATGGGGCGCAGGGGAACTGGCCTTTGCCGCCGCGCGGCCTTCATTAATTTCCGAAAACAAACGATTTCTTCGGACCAGCCCCCGTGGTTGGTTCCGGCGTCCATTGCTGATCTCTTGATGCGTAAGCACCTCGATGCCCTCTCCGCGGTCGTCCGACCGTCGGCGCACGTTGGGCGCTGTGTTCCGTACAAAGTCTCCATTTCAGACGATTCCTCGACTCGCGTGTGGATCGCGAGTGCCCGCGGGGCGGCCACGCGTATAGGATGCGCGCGGCCGCATCGTGTTCCGCGCATCCGTGTGACACGTAGAGGGCTCCATGAGTGCTAAGCCCCGCGCCGGAGCGCCACAGGTCGTGAGCGTGCCGCAGGGGCAGGCGAAGCCGGACGCGTCGAACCCGACTACCAGCTTTTTCGGTAAATATCTCGAGCGGGTGGGGGCACGGATTCCAAAGCGCAGGAGGCCGGCAACGGTGAAGTTGGTCTTCCCTTCCACCTGCTCGATCTTCGATGACCCCGAGTCAACCTTGGAGGTTTTGACGAAGATCGCGCAAGCCGTTGCCGGGGGTGCGAGAAAGCTGTGGTTCGATCAGGAGGGATCAGTCAACGTCGATCTCTGCGCTGAAGCGTTGACCGCGGCTTTGGCAAAGGAGGCTCGGCTGGAGAAGATCGAAGTCAACGGGGAGTACCCTAAGGAGCCGGATGCTCGAAGTTGCGTTGCGGGATTCGGCACGCCGGCTGTCCTGAAGGAATTTGGGTACGAGCCGACCTGGGACATTCCACTGCTTCCGCTGGAACGCTATAACTCGGTCAGTAGACCCGATACGAAGTTGCTGCTTGCGGAAGAGCGTGCATCAAGAGTTGAGCGGATTCCTGTTCTTATCGAGGAGCAGTTCGGCGATCGCGTCATGACACTGCAGTTTGGCGACCGGCTGATCCAGTTTCTACTCGCCGCGATCGACAATGCGGTCGAGCATGGAAGCGGTGATTGGTGGATTGCTAGTTCATTCCGGAAGCTCGCCGATCCTGACTGGGGCAAGTGCCAGATCGTAATTTTCGATTTTGGAGAAACGATTCATCAGACCATGCTGCGCCTACCCCACAACTCGGCGCTCCGGAAGAATGCTGAGATGTACGTAGCATCGCAGCGTGGAGCCTTTGGTTCGAGCTGGTCCGAAGAGGGCGTGTGGACGTTGTTGGCGCTGCAGAACCAAGTAACGAGCCGCCCGGGTTCCGGGCCAACGAAGAAAGGAAGCGGGTTCCTTTCGATGCTGAAATTTCTGAACACCGCAATAGAGACGTCTCCAGCCGATCATGCGCCGCGGATGTGCTTACTTTCTGGGAACACACATGTGCTCCTGGATGGCCGGCACCTCTCCAGCGAGGGAATACCCGAGGAAAAGCGTGCGACCGTCGCGCTCAACAACGCAAACGATCTCAGGTATCCCCCCAATCCAGCCGCGGCCCGTACGCTCAGCCGTTTCTTTCCCGGTACGCTGGTAGCGGTCCAGTTTCACGTTTCGTTGACCAACCACTTCAACCCTGTCCAGGTGAGCCATGAGCGACCCTCAGAAGACCGTCGTACTGGATTTGGCCAAGCACACGCAGCTGTTGGCGCGGATCTTCTCGGGCGACGAATGGGGTGAGCGCACACGTCGCGACGCGAGACTGGACCGGTACGACGAGGATCCTCATACGAGGGTATTCATTGTTCTCCCGACGGACACCCTGTGTCTCAGTTCGTCGTTCATACGGGGCATGCTGGGTCCATCCGTGCGCGCTCTCGGCAATGAATGCTACGCCAAGTTTCACGTCGTTGCAGGAGCAGAGAAGAGCGAGTACTTCAATCAGGTGATCCGCACGGAACTTGAAGAACTGCTTGCCGGGCCGAGCGAGTTTCGGCGCGCCGTTAAACGACGTGCGGAATCAGGTAAGCACGACCGATCGACCGACGCGGATCACAACAATTCATCCTGGTACTGATTCATTCAGGAAGCGAATCCATGGTTTATGATACGGCAGTTCCTCGCGAGGTACGGTTCCTCCTCGGAAGCATGGCGCAGATTACCCGGCCGGAGGTCGATCCCGGCGTGTTCATCACCGACGAGGCCGATCAATTTGGCGAGGTTCTCGTGCGTTTGCTGCAACTCGGGCTCGCCATGAAATCGCGTAAGCGGGGGGCGCGTCTGCACGACATCCAGCAAATCATCAACGGCGTCGGCCGACTCGATCCCGCGATTCGCGCGTCTGATGTATTCATCGTCGGTGTGGATCTCTCCTTGGCCGGGTTAAAGGGTCGAAATCTCGCCCACCTCGCCGAGGGATTCAGGCATCTTTCGGAATTCCTGGTGGATGGACAAAAGGCTGAGGCGGACAGGTCTTACGGAGAGGCGGCCCTGTCTTACGGATACGCCGCGGCCTTTCTTGATGAGAGCACCGCGCGCTACTCGTGGTGGGTCGGCCGCCTCAAGCGGCGGCTTGGGCGCAGGGACGCTTGGACATGGTACATTCGTGCCGCGGACTCGGGGGAACAGAAAGGTGAGTGGGAATATGTCGTACGCTCCTGGCTGGGGCTGGCCTGGATCGCGCACGAACGAACCCACTACCGAGCTGGGCTGGCATACGCATCTCAGGCTTTGAGGGTTGCGCGGGATCATCGGCAGAAGCCGCTTGTGCCGGAAGCGCTCCACTATCTCGCTGTTCTGTGGTTCAAGCGGAATCAGCCAGACAAGGGCTTCGTTCACGCGCGCGATGCGGTCAGGGAGTACGGTGATGACCGCGCGAAAATCGCCATGCTCGCCAACGATGTCGCCCAGTTCGTCTATAGTGACACTGGGCAGTTCGCGCGTGCGCTCCCATTATTGAGAGTAGCGGTTCGTGAAGTGGCACATCCGGATGACAGACTCCACGTCATGGCCAGCTATGCACGTGCCGCAGGCGGTGCTGGTGAAGTCGATGAACTCAGATGGGTAATCAAACAAATCTATCCCTTGGCGGATCTCGCCCCAGAGAAACTCGGCGTCGTCGGAGCTTTCAAGGATGTGGCTCGAGGGGCCATCAGCGCGGGGCTGTGGCACGAGGCCAAGAGCGCCGTCGAGATGGCTTACGAGGCTGCTTCTCAGCGCGCGCCTAAGGACGCAAGGGAAATCGTTCCGATCGAAGATGAACTCGATGCGCTGCAAAAGAGTGTTGTTCGGAAACACTCGAAAGCTCGCACGGACAGTTTCGCGGCCTCAGTAGAGGATGAGTTGATCGAGCAGGTTATTCAGACCCTTGCGGCTGGAAAGATGGATGCCCTCGTGCAAGAGCTTCTCGGCGACAATCGACAGCGCGGCGCCAAGACTTCTCTGGCGATCGACTGCGACCTCGGTGACGTGGAAGTGGTGAAGGAACTGGTACGCTCCGCGGGAGGGACCCTCGGTGTGACTATGCGTACTCTCAATGGGATTAGCGTTTACGCGAACAATGTCCCCGTGTCCGCACTCGCAGTGATCGTTGGGAACCCATTTACTCAATACGTGACTGTGCCTGAAGAGTTCAGACCCATCGACTGAATGTTTTCAACAGGACTGAAGTGATGCCACTCGCCAGACGAACGTCAGAGCCGGCACACTGAAAATGGAAAGCGTTCGAACGTTTCTCCAACTCCCGAATGATGCTCCCACCGGAAAGGGGATCCGTGTGGGCGTAATCGATACTGGGATTGACTACGAGCACCCCGATTTGAGAGCGGCAGTCGACCGTAAGCGTAGCACATACTGCATGGTGACTGCTGACGAGCTGGCCTTTGGGAGTGGCGACTATATGGATCGGCATGGCCATGGTACTCAGGTGGCGGGCGCGATCGCCGGATCCGGGGCTGCATCAGATGGCCAGTATCGGGGAATCGCACCGGACGCGAGCCTCGTAGCTCTGAAGATCGCAGAATCCGAACGTGGCGGGTTCCCGGGTTATGTCCGATCGGCGCTTTATGCGGCACGTGAGCAAGGCGTGCAGATCATCAATCTTTCATTTATGGGCACTGGCCCAACGAACGGGAACGTGGAGATTGCGCCCCCGTGGGTATGGCCCCGGGACGATCGCCTTGCACAGGAGCTGAAGCAGATCGCGGCTGAGAACAGGGTTCTGTGTATCATGGCGGCTGGCAACAGCGGGAAGCACGGGGAGGGTACAATGGGACGGTACACAGGCGCTGAGGAGGTTCTAGCAGTCGGCGCCTGTGATTGCGACGGCGCCCATTGCGATTTCTCCAGCATGGGACCGTACTACGTGGATCCTGCGGGGAAGGGGCCAACAACCCTCCGTCCGCAGGATAGACTGAGGGCAAATCTCGGGTGCATGAAGCCAGATTTCGTGGTTCCTGGAGCCTCGATGGTAGTTCCGTTTGCCTCAGGCGGCAACCGCAGAAAGAATGCTAAGAAGAATGCCGCCTTTTTGAACACTCCATACTGGCCGACTCAGGGAACAAGTCTCGCCGCGGCTATTGCGACTGGTCTGGCGGCTTGCGCCCTTGAAAAGCTGCTGGCGGGTCCTCGCATGCCAAGCGACAACATTGGGCTATTGCTCCGCGAGCTTCTCCGTGCTGCTGCCGGTGAAGAAGCCATGCGAGACACTCAACGTTATGGAGCAGGCATTCTGCGCTGGCCGGCAATTGATCGGCAGATCACGCGATTCCATACAGACTACCTGTTCCCCAGCAAGTTGCTGAGGGCAGACGATACCTCATTGATGGTGTGATTTCCGCTGGTGATCAATGTGATTTTCCGTTGCGCTATTCCCTTGGCGTATCGAATCCAAAGCGCCTCAGTTGTGCTGCTGAGAAAACGCAGCACTGCTCGGGCTCCCCCGGTGGATGGAAGAACCCTCTCCATCTCACTCCGGCAGTTCTTGCCGGTCATCCCCTCCCCTGGTTCTAGCAGTTCCTTACTCTATCCTGGAGCATCAATGATGCGTGTCCCGACAAGTACCTTTCTGCGTTCCTCCCGATTTGCGGTACTCATTTTCATCACATGCGGGTCAATTGCAGCCTGTAACGGCGAGACGCCAACTGAGCTGAATCCTGAACTGCGCCCCCAGATGAACGGTGTGGGTTTGACGAGCGGCAATCGCTCGGGCGGTGACACCAACACACCTCCCCCAGACGGCACGGATCCCACTGTCCCCCCCAGCCAAACTCCACCGACGGGTGGTTGAAGCCGGGACCGGCTTCCTCCTCCACGGACGTGAGTACCAATAAATTCGGGGGCGCCGTTCATCGGTGCCCCCGAACTCGAAAAAGGCTGCTACCAAAGATCGGCTTCAGGAAATCTCGAAGTATATGTCCGTCCAACCATACAGTCCCACAATGCTGCTTGGCAGCTTTTCTATTCCCCGGAGGACCACATGACGGATTCTCGGCGATCAACAGCTTCGAAATGCGAGAGGCGCGGCCTGTACTGCTGCCTTGGCGGAGTATTGGCTGTGTGTCTCACGCCCGCGGCCGTGCTTACACAAAGCACGGGGGCCGTGCCCGCGACGGCGGAACTGAGCGGCTTTCCCGAGCCTTTGTGGGGTGCTTTGCTGGGGGTGATCGTGAGCGGTGCGCTGGGCGCATTCGCCGCAGATCTGGTGACGGATGCCGGCCGCATCGAACGAGTTCGGCGCGAAGAAACAGGGTGGGCGCTTGGCTTCATCGGCAAGATGGTTGTTGGCTCCGTCGCTGCCCTCGTCCTGCTTACACTCAACCCGCCCGGCGAGTCCTGGCTGACGCTGATCGGGACGGCCCTCGCCGCCGGTGTGGGCGGCGAGGCAATTCTCCTGGCCATCGTTTCAGCTCGACGGACGCAGCAGGCGGAGAACGAGCGTGATGTTGCGGAGGATAAGGCTGCTCGCATCGCCCATGATGCGGTAGAGAAGATCGAGAGCTTTCGTGTCTTGGTGACGACGGCCGCGGAAGGGCACGATTTCCACGGGCACGCCGACCTTGCTCCCGGCCGCCCGGCGGGAATGGATTCTTTGCCTGCTTCCTCATCAGCAGGACAGTTCCGGGGCTTGCTGGATACCTTCGCCGAGCGCAGCACGACCGAAATCCTGGCCAGTGCGCGCTCGGAGCGGACGGGCAGTATCACGGCCGCTGTGCGCGCGATTCTTGTGCGAGTGCTCAACCATCACGACGTGGACACGCGCAAGCTCAAGGACTTGGGCGGTGCTGACCCCGGGATCCGTCGGCGAATCGCGCACGAGATCGCGCAGACGTGGCCGAACCTGAACCCGCCGTTCATGGAGGAGCATGTGACGGCAGACAGCACGCTGAGCACGCTGTCGCGCGACGTGCGCAGGAGGACCCGGTGAAGCGCCTGCTGATCCTTCTTGGAGCCGCGTTGCTGGCCAACCCGGCATTCGGCCAAGCCCACGAGCAACTGGAGAGCGTGGTCCGCCGGGGCGACAGACGGGGTGTGATCCTGCTGTTCAAATCGGAATTGGAAACGCCGGGCCAGCCCCAGGCAGTGAACGACTTCATGCTCGTGGACTTGACCGATTCACGTCGGCTCCTGCTGAAAGAACACAGTGTCTCCACACCCGACGGCTGCGCGTACCCCGAGGGTTGGGACGCGCCCTTGGACCGGTTGTGCCTGGTGCTGCAGGATGCTGAGCCGGCGCTGGACGACAAGCACCATTATGCGTTGCTCACCAGGCCGATCAAGTTGCAGGGCAAAGAGGTGCCGGCCCTGACCGTCGCGATCCCGCCCGTCGCCGGCGCTGTTCAGGCAATCTCAAACGAGACGAGCAACGTCGTAGTCACCTTCTCTCGTGACTTGAGCGGGGAACAGGGAATCGAGCCCCGGATCACCGTGAACGGCGGAGAGGTGCGGATTGTGGCTCCCTCCGAGGAACCCGGGTTGCCGCTATGCTATAACCGTGGCGCTTTCGCATTCTACTGTACTGTCGACCGGCACATCGTAAATGGCGAAGTTGTCGCGGCAGATATCGTCAGCAAGGATGGGAGGCAGCCGGCGGGGATCGGGCCCATCATCCCCAGTACGGCCCAGATCGCGGCGGCGGTAAAGAAGGAGGATGTCCGTAGCTTCTACCTGAATTTGGCGTTTTCCCGACTGAATGAGGTAAGCAACGGATCCCTGACGTTTACGACCAAACGCTTGCTGTTGCGGAGGCTGTCCCACATTGAAGATCCGGTCTACGCAGTGCTCTTGCTGCATGCGGACGTGCTCGCGACCAGCAAGACAGATGGTTCGGGCCGGCTGAGTGCTGGTCCGCAGCTTCAACTCAGCCTTTTCGAGCCATTCAGCCTGGTCGACATGGCTGTGACACCCCGCTGGGAAACCGACGACAAGTTCACGGTGCAGAACACCCTGTTGGACATTGAGGCTCGGCTTTACATCCCCAGAATCTACAACGGCCCGGTTTGGGGCGGTGGGACTCGCCAGCTGTTCCCGCGAATCGGGTATGAGGTGGGTCACACCATACGCGGTGCAGGCGACACGCTGCGGTGGGAGGAGAATGGGCCGTCGCGGTTCACCTACGGCGCCACTGCCACGGTGTTCTGGCCGGAGACCGCCCGCTCTTTCTTCCGCGGTGGCGTGCAGCTCACGGGTGAGTTCGATCTGCTTCAGATTCAGCGGAACGAGCGGTCAACCGCCTCCGCGGACCAAGCACATTTCTGGACGGTTGGGGCAACGCTGAAGGTAACTCCCCAACTTGGGTTCACGCTTACCCGTCGGTCCGGAAGATTGCCACCGGTGTTCAAGTTCCAGAATGCGTTGGAGATTGGTGCCAGTTTCCTGAACTAGGCTCCAATCAGGCGTACAGCGTCTGAACGCGAAAACAAGGAAGGGCAGCCACACGCGGCTGCCCTTCCTTGTCTTCTCCAAATGATCAACTAAGCCCCGCCGCGCTCAAGCCAAGCCTCAAGCCGGGCGATGAACACCGCGAGCGGGATCTCGCAGGCGACGCAGATCTCTC
Organism: Longimicrobium terrae; assembly: GCF_014202995.1. Taxonomy (NCBI): domain Bacteria; kingdom Pseudomonadati; phylum Gemmatimonadota; class Longimicrobiia; order Longimicrobiales; family Longimicrobiaceae; genus Longimicrobium; species Longimicrobium terrae. Next base: position 81,863 of record NZ_JACHIA010000011.1, on the reverse strand, counting down.
GGAGTTCCAGCACGTCCACTCGCCGCTGCCCCTTCTCGACGTCGCTCACAAACGACTGCGGACGGCCCAGCCGCTCGGCAAGTCCGACCTGGCGCAGGCCGGCTTCCTTCCTCACCTCGCGTAGCAGCTTCCGCAGGACCACCCGCTCCGGCTGGAGCGCTCCCTTCTCCATGATGGCCGCGTGCTGTGGGGATCAAAAACCCGCAGCACGCTACCCACCCCTTGCGAATATCTAAAATTCAGATATTTCGTATCTGAGACGGCGCATCCCGCGCCGTCCCATCTCCATCCCCATCCGGAGCGCCAATGAAGCACCGCCGCACGACCCCCGTCCTCGCCCTCCTCGCCCTCCTGCTCAGCGGCTGCAGCGTGGATGGAGTGAGGCAGGAAGAGTTGGACCGGGCCGTGGAAACTGCCCTTTCGGCCGAAAGGCCCTGTATCGGAGACCGATCCTGGCAATTCCCCGCCACCGTTGTGACAAACGATCGGTTCGCCCAAGAGGGCGTGCGCGCGCTCGACGCCCTCGTAGACGCAGGGCTGCTCACTAGTGCGGATACCACCACGACAACACCGCGCTTCACCCTGGGCCCTGACGGGGGCAGCGGCGAGGCGGTAGTTCCGGCAAAGACCTACGAACTGACCGATGCCGGGCGCGCGGCCTATAGGACGTACGAGTCGGGCGTGGGCAGCGTCGGCGCCTTTTGCTACGGACGCTGGGAGTCGGAGATCGTGGGGTTCACGGACCCGGCGGAATCCTCCGAGGGCAACCTGACCACGGTCACCTACACCCGCCGGCTCGCCGACACGCCATCGTGGGCCGCGGTGCCCGTCCTCGCCTCGCGGTCGACCACCCGCAGACACGGAGCCGCGGGACCCGAGCAGCTGAGGATGTACCTGGTGCGCACCGACACTGGATGGGTGCGCACAGGCGGCTGAGGGAACGGCATACATGGCCAAACCGACGGTTCAACCCGGGGCGAAGTAGTAGCTGAAGCAAGCAACCAGGCGCGCGGTGTGAGACAGAGATCGAGACGCGCGGCGGTCCTGCGCGTCTCACGCGCGCCATCAGAGACGTTCACTCACTCCCTGTTCAAGCGCGACAAGCCACTCGGGAGAGAAGTCGCGGTAAGCGCTCCGGAGGAGCTTCAGCAAGTCCATCATGGTTTCAGCCCGACGCTCATCCGGGAGATCGGTGCACAGCACGACAACGGCGGCGATCGCCTCGTCAGCCGTGGCCGCCAGCGGTAAAGTGCCATGCCGGCGGTACCATGTACGCAGTTTGCGGATCGTCCCGGGGTTGGGATTCGCACCGTCAACGAACCTCGACAGGCCGCTCGGGCTTAATCCGACGGATCGCGCGACGGCGCGAAGGGAGGTCTGGTGTACCTTGAAGCGTATCGCCCCGCGGATGCGAGGTATTGGCGATCCCGAGAGGATGTCACTTGCTTCCGGCATTGGGGATCTCAGGCGTGAGCGGAATCTGGCCACCAAAAGCTCACGAAATTGCAGGGTACGTGCAACAGGGTTTATTCAGCCATCTTGCAGCCAAAATCCGCCCCTATGAAGGACATGCCGAGAAGCCGACGTCAAGCAGAACCGCAAGTTGTGCCATGCAAGCAGGTGGATGAGAATGTCAGGACCCCCGGCGCTTCCGCGGCCGCGATAACGACCGGGCATATTTCCGAAACCCGTCTACCACGTCGTCTGCTGCCGCCAAAATATTACCGACGACCACTTCTGCGTCCCTCGGCAGAGCGCGGTCGAGGATTTCAAGCGCACGCATGATCATGGCTGCCCTTCCATTCTCCGGGGTGGGGACACTTCGTTTGATTCTCCCCTGGCCGGCCGACCCGAAATACCTAACTCCCGCATCTGTGGCGGTAATGTACTGATCTGCTCGGGCGACCAGCCCGCGGCCGACCAGCGCGCCCACGACGCGACCGTCAAATTCATCTATGCGCACCTTTCGGCGGCTCCGCGCAATCGCTCGAAGCACATCCTCCTGCCTGTCGTTCAATCGTGCGGAGGCCGGGAACTCTACCCGCGGCTCAACCTGCTCCACTTCAGAGCGCCCCTGATCGCTGGGAACGATCCGCGACCCTTCCGCGATTACGTACCCCGCCGAAAGGAGTGGCCTGAGAGTGCGCCCGTCGACCTCACGCGCCTCCATCCCTCCCCGCCGGACAAGTTCACTCAGCAGGTCCCGTTGATGAGGCTTAAGCATTGATATCGGATGAGATCTGGGATCGACGGATATGCATGGAGCAGAGATCATCATTCTGGTTTAGTGCCTCTACCGCGCCACGATAGGCGATTTGCCGTGTGGCCGTCAACTGCGGCAAACGCTGGTGCTGAACCCGGTCTTGTTCCGGCAATCACCGCTCAATTGGCTGCAGGCCGCCTTGCGATCTCACGCCCCAACCTACCGCAGTATCTCGTCCCACCTCGAGGCAGCCAGGGACATCGTGGCGGCGCGAGCGGCGGCACTCCGATCTTCGCGGGTGAGGTCGAGCCTGTTGTTCGTGTTCGCGGGATCCTGCAGTAGAACCGAATTTACCTGGGCCGCGATGAACCGCAGCGTCTCGATCATCGCGACTGCGTGGTCGTCCCGTGGTTTTCCCTCGAGCGCGCGTGCCGCCAGGATCTCCAATGCGAACGTCTTGAGCGGCACACCGTGACGTAACCGCCAAAGCTTCAGCAACCGTATGCATGGCGCCAAGCGGGCCGTACGGACCGCCTCGATGTGTACCTTGAGACTGGTCTGCAGCGTACTCGGCGGCTGCAGATTTCGGTACAGGGTCGCGTACCTGAAGCTCGCGTCATGTGCCCTGCCAGGAACCACGTCCACGTGGAACGATGACGTAACCGGGATGCGAAGTGCGACCGTTTGGGGATGGACTTCCAAGCGCCCCGCCACCAGCGCCTGGTGCACTGCCCCGAAGATCCGGTCAAGTGGGGTCCGTGGCTCCGGCGGGAAATAGACCACGATGTCCAGATCGTAGTGATCGCGAATCATCGTACCCTTTGCGTACGACCCGCCATAGTAGATCCTGACGCCGGCGGGAAGCGTTTCGGCGAGGTGCTTGTGGAGCGCATCGCGGATCGATTGAACTCGTTGGAGTTCCTGCTCGGTGAGTTCGTGGCCGGCCAGCACTTGGCGCAGGTGTTCGTGAGCAGTCATAAATGTCCTCTGTAATGAACTGGAAACCCACCATCCCCGCCGCCGGCCCTGCACCCACCTCTCACGCTGCCGGGCCCGGGAAGTCGCCTCCGAACACGCCTTGCAGCACCGAGCATGCCTTGGCCGCACTCCGCCCGCGTCCCGCGATTTCCAAGGCGTCCAGCAGCCGCTTGAGTTCTTCATAGAAATTCTTGACTTGCAGGGCCGACATCCGTTCGCACAGATCCGTGTGCGGCTCCACCGGAAGGGTGATCGTCACTGTATGGCTGTCACCGCCGAGAACCCACCACCTCAACGGGCGAACGGTGAAGCTGTTGAGCATTCCCTGGACTACCTCAGTGAGCGCATCCAGATCGTCTGGCGTACCGTCCCGGAAGCAGCGGAACGTGAAATATTCGTGGCTTGCCACGGTGAGCGCGATTCCGCGGGGCGCCGCGTTTCCCTCAGCGGCGAAAGACACGTCCTTCCACCGCTTCAGATACCGTACGATCCGGCGGAATTGCCGGAGTTCATCTTCCGCGTACGAGCCAAAGATCTCGCTGTTGAGCGCCATCGCGTCCGACACCTCCCACCCGCAGAACTCCTCCCCCGAACGGTTCTTGCCCATCGCGAGTCGGGGCAGGCCGTCACGGCTCATGCTGCCGTCACAGTAGACTGCAATGTCGACGTGACAGGGCAGAGTCTGGTACTTCACCGTGATGCACGGGCGCCGGATGAGCACCTCCTTGGTGTAGCCTTTCAGCGCGCCATGCACGAGCCGCTTCATGTCCACGGGGAGGATGTCGTCGGGATCCATCTCGAAGTAGAGCCCCAGATCGATGTCGAAGTCGCGGCCCACCGGCAGGGTTCCGGTACCCATCTGGTAGCTTCCCTGATTCCGGAACCAGAAGGGCGGACAGACCAAGTCTTCCGACCGAAAAATCCCTGGGAGACGGGATTCGATTCGGCGGATCACGAAGTCCCGCTTACCCCGGAGCATCTGGTTCTCCTCGAGATTCAGCCGGATGCGGGAAACGAACTTTTCGAAGTACGCCTGAACGTTCGCCAATCAGACCTCCGTTCCCTCCGGACCGGTGTCCGGCGGCGAGGATGTGTGGGGGAAAGCCACCAAGCCGGCGGGAAGCGCGGGAGGAGTGCCCGTCAGGAACTCGATTTCTGCGCTTCCCGCCGGATGGGGAGCGACGTGGACGTGATGGAACGCCTCCCAACTCGGATAGACTCCAAGGCTGCTGAATCCAGGCTGCGTCTCGCTCTCGTCGGTCCGCCAACAGACAACCACTTGGCCCGTGTGGAACACGACGCCGTCCAGGATGCGGCCTGTGCCGCTCACTCCCGTTTCGTCGATCCTGCGGATCAGGGTGAACAGATGCGGCTCAGTCATGGAGTAGTTCAGTGCGGGGATTGATGGTCAGAGCGGGAAAGTAGCCGAGCGTGCGCTTATCGAACTCGTACACGATGAACTCGGGATCGAACTTTCGGATGCTCCGTCCCGCCTCGATCGCCACTGGGGCCGGTACGGCGGCCACGAGGTGCACACGGCGTCTGCTTCCGTGTGCCGCGCGGACTTCCGCAAGCAGCTTCCTGAACTCGTAGCCGAACACTTCGAGCCGCTTGCGTGACGATAGGAAATCCGGGCCCGCGCCGTGGGCGCGCAGTTCATAGGTGGCCCCGGGGGAGCCCAGAACCGGAGCCACGAGCGCCGGCTGAACGTGTTCGCTGATTGATAGGACCACCGCGACCTCGGTGTCCCCGTCGGGCGATTCCGGGCGAATAACTTCATACACGTCCGCAGTCTGTTCCTCGGCCCTCCACGTCCAGCTCTCGCCGGACCGGTGCTTCTGGAACAGGTCGACTTGGCGGATGTCCCCGAGCTCATGCCCCAGGTGGACGAGCAGAGGGACGGGCGCGAGCGCGAATACTGACAGGCTGCGGATGTCTGCGCCGGCCGGCCTGCGCCTCAGCACCGCCTGGAGCTGCTGGGACAGCGCGCTGGCAAGGACGGGGAAAAATCCGCGACTGGAGGCGGGAAGGGTGATCCCGCACAGGTCGATGATCTCCGCGGACTCGTCGGCGGGGTAGCCGGGCAGAAGCGCCTGGAAGGCCCGGGCTTGGTCGATGCTGAATCCGCAACCGTCGATGGGGGCCTGGACCAGAAGCACGTGTGAGCGGGCATCCGGGCCGATCGACGTCAGCATCCGTATCCGCTCCTCGTGCTCGCGCTTGAAGGTGAGGAGCAGTTCCTCCGGATAGTCGGCAACCTTGTCGCGGTCGTCGATGATCTTGCCGTGCGTCCGGCAGGTGAGGATCAAGTTGGAAATGTCGCGCTGAAGCAGGTCAGAGCGAGTTTCGTGACCGCGAGGCCCTTTTGGACTGAACGCCACGATGTGCGAGATCACCCCAAGATTGGAGTGCCGATGGGTAAGCGAGTCCACGTACAGGAGTTCGTTGCAGCCCCGGAACTCACAGCGGCCCGCGGCCCGGGCCCATAGCTCGTTCTGCAGTCCCGCCGGCAGCGTTGGACGGGCCGCCTTCACTGCCCTGCTCGGCTCCGCCATAAATCCTTCCCTTGATGGGGGGCACGTTTATCCATGGACGACCACAACCAGCCCAGGGAGAGCCCAGCCTGCCGTCCCAAGGACTTCAGCCGAACTTCATTGTTCATGCCCGGCAACCAAGCCATCACAGATCGGCCACGCGCCCATAGGCGTGGCCCTTTCAGGTCTTGACGCGGGTTGTTCGCCGTCCCGAGCAGCAGGCGACCGTATCGCCGACTCGAATTGGGGGCTGGTGTCCCGCGATGAAGAACAAGTCACAGCTGGGATAGCCCCGGTGCCCAGATTCCAGCACGGGATGGCGCATCCGGATTGTCGCCGCTAAACTGTCGGCATGTGTATGGCATTGGCGGCGACGGACGGGCTATGGCGACGCAAATTCATGATGAGGATGTAAGGTCGAACGTTCTGGTCATGCCCAGTCGGCTGTGCCTGAACGATCTCAGGGTGCTGGATGATCTGCTGCAGGCAGCACCGGGGTGGGAGCCAGAAGAAGCAGATCCGCTGGTCGATTCCTTCGGGGTCGAACTCTGGCGGGCTGTAGCGAACGTGCGCCTGTGGGTGGACACGCCGGCAGAACGGCGTGACGAGCTATTCACCCGGCCGCTCTCGGCTGCGCGCCGGGAGCGGCGTGCCCATGCTGAGATGCAGGCACCGGAACTCGTGCCCGCGCTCACGGTGTTTGCCGCGCTCGTGGATTCCCCGCGCACGGCAAAGGCCGGTGAGTTGGCCCAGGCATGCCTTTCCGTGCTTCGCTGGGCCGAAGACCGCGGCATGGCCGAGACCGCGGTGCAGTTCGCGGAAGCGGCTGCAGCCCTCGTTCCCGCGAGTGCCAAGCTGGCCAACGTCGCCGGGCGCACCTGCCGGTTCCATGGGCGCAGCGGGCGGGGGGAGATCTGGTACGAGCGTGCAGTCGGCCTCTCGCGCCGGCACTTCGGTACGACCGCGGGCCGGCGGGAGTACATCAGCGCCAACCTAGGGCTGGGCGCGGTCTGCCTCGACCGCAACGACATCCCGGCCGCGATCCGGAAGATCAAGCGCGCGGCGCGCGCGGCGTGGTGGGCAGGGATGAAGGGGAAGGCCGCGGAAGCCTACCATGACGCGCTGTACTTCTCGACCATGCAGAGCGCGTACGGGCGGGCGACGCAATATGCGAGGAAGGCGGCTCACCTGTATCCAGTGCACCACCGCCGTTATCCGGCCATGGTGCACGACGTCGCGTTGCTGATGATCCACTTGGGAATGTATGCGCCGGCCCTTTCCCTGCTGCACAGCGTGGTGAAGCGGATTGCCAGTCCCGCTGAGAGGCTCATCGTCTGGGGAACGGTCGCGCGAGCCGCGGGTGGGGCCGAGCGGAAGAGCAGCTTTCGGAAGGCGGAGGCGGAGGTGCGGACGATGGCGCCTACCTTCCGCGAGAAGTCGCCCGCGGCACTCTGCAGCCTCGCCGAGGGCGCGGCATTACTTGGAAACTGGGCCGTGGCCGACGAGTACGTCTCGGAGTCGCTGGCGCTGGCGCGCGAGGTCGGGCCCGAGCAGGTGCGCGACCGGATCGAGAGGATCGCCGCTGACATCGCGCGCCGTGTCCCGGGCCCCCCTGCCCTGCCCCGGTCCGCCGCCGCCGGGACGGTCTTGGGGCGCCTCGCCCCGGCGCTCAGGCTCCGGCTCGCCAGATGGCGCGGACGGACCTGGCGGCCCGTCCGTAGTTCTGGGGACCCGGAAACCCAGGAAATCTGATCAGTTCCCGGAGCCGAGGCCGAAACCGTTGTCGCCCTCCGAACCGCCGGAACTGTCTGCCGGCATGTTGCCACCCGACCCCAGCGTGAGCCCGCCATCGCCGGCCACCGTCCGATTCACGGCGGTGGCCGTCGTGTCTTCGCGATTGCCGGAGCCCAGGCCAAAGCCGTTGTCGTAGGCCGGGCCGTGACCGATTTCGCGTTTCACGGCCGTCGGTGAATCCGAGCAGGCCGCCGCGGCGGCGAGGACGGTGAGCACGGCAAGCAGCGGCAGGGCAAGGCGCAGGTTCTTCATATGAGACTCCTGAATGAACGGGAATGAAAGCCCCCGGAGCCCGTGACGCTCCGGGGGCTTCCGCACGAAAATAGGCCGGGCACACCGTTCCCGCCAGTTACCTCGTCCACATGCGAGGCGACACAAATTGCGCCTTTGTGCGGATGCGCTCGGCGCATACTCTCCCCGCATGAAACCGCCGAAACCGACACCCGCCTCCCTCCTCCCCATCCTCGAGCACCTGCATGACCTCGTCCGGGAGGGGCACGGATTCGAGGTGCGCGGCGTGCACGGCTGGGCCAGCATCGCCGGAGTGGACACCGCGACCGGGGTCTACGGGGCCGCGGAAGAACTTCGGAAGGCGTTCCGGAACGGACGCGTCATCCGCCAGGATGTGCGCGTCCCGGATGCGACGAGGCCGGTGTGGGTCTACCGGATCACGGACGAGAGCGCACGCGACATCGCGGACCTGCGCGAGCAGGTCCACGTGCCCGTCCCCCCGCCATCTCCAGGAGGCGAGCAGCGGGCGCTGCTTTCCGACACGCTCGTCGCCGCGCTGGATGCGCTCCTCCACGCGGCGGAGAACCCGGCCGAGCGGGAATGGATCCCGGGGGAGCCGGAGTGGCGGACGAGCCTGCAACTCACCGGGTGGCTCAAGGCCCAGTACGCGACAACTGGCGTCGACCGGGTCTTCATGCCGGGCGACCTGGAACGGCTGGTCACCCACCGCCTCGCCAGCACCCGGCATGCGCCTGCGCAGCCAGGGCGGAAGAAGCCCCTGAACCTCTACCGCATCACCGTCGCCGGTGCGGCGCTGCGGCCACTCGTGTGGTATGGCTCCGTCGCGCGCCGCGGGTCGAGCTGAAGATGCCACGCATCACGCGGAGCCGAAGATCGTGCTGGAGACAACGATGAGCCGCAGCAGGACGCCCAGACTGTTGGGAAGACGGTGGTGCATCCCCCCGGCGCTCCTGTGTCCGCCCGGGGAGATGGTGGAAGGGATGGCCGTGCTGGAGGAAGACGGCACGGAGACAGGACTCGTCCTGTGGACTTCGCTTCGCGCCATCATCCTGTGGGCGTCCGTGCCGCTGGATGGTCGTGACGGGCTCTTTCCTCCAGGCGCGGCGGACGACCTGCTGCGGAGAATCGGCGCGGTGCCGCTGGATCGCGAGCTCGCGATCGCGCTGACCACCCTCTGCGCGGTGCTGGACATGCCCGCGACGGTGAATCCGGGGATCGTCAGCCTCGTGTGCGGCCAGGTTTCCCGCTGGGCGGAAGGGCGCGGCCGGTCCGCCGCGGCGCTGGCGTACATGGTGGCTGCGGCGAGCATCCAGCCCGAGAACGGCCGCTGCGCCGCGGAGGTGGGGCGCCTGGCGATGGCCAGCTCCGATCTCGGCTGGGCGGACACATGGCTCCGCCGGGCAGCCGCACTCGCGCGGCGGGGCAAGGATTGGAACACGTACGGGTTCGCGTACCTGCACCTCGCGGAGGTTCATGTCCGGCGTGACCTGCCCGAGCGCGCCGTGCGGCACTTCCGCACCGCGGCGCGCGTCGGGCGCAGTTGCGGAATCCGGGAACTGCGGGCCGCCGGGAAGCATGGGCTGGCGCGGGTGCTGATGGAGCAGGAAGGCAGGTTGCCGGAGGCGGAGAAGCACGCGAGGAGCGCGTTGCGCGCCTATGGCCAGGGGCACGTCCGGCTGCCGGACATCCTCTTTGACCTGGCCGCGATCTGGGTCGCGAGCGGTGTCTACGGCCGGGCCGTCACGCTGCTCCGGCGGGCCCGCACCCCCCGCGAGGGGCCGGAGCGCCGGGGGATGCGGCTGGCCCTGCTTGCGCGTGCGGCCGCGGGCGCCCGGGACCATGCGCTGTACGAAGCTTCCTGGGACGCCGCCCGGGCCGAACTCGATGAGCTGCCGGTCGCGGGGCGGGATCAGGCGATCCGGGAACTGGAGCGCGCTGCCGCCCTAGCCGACGACGGCCGGCGTTTCGCGCAGGCCCAAGCCCTGGATCTGCAGCTCACGGAAAACAGCGCGGGGGCCGGCCCACGATCATGATGCAGGCGTAGTGTGAAACGCGCGCGGAGCGGGTTTGGCCATCCCGCCAAACGCCTGCATGCGCTTGAACCGGAGCGACCGATCTTTATGATGGATGCGAACCAGACCGCAATCCCAGCACCTCATTCAACGGAGTCCCTCATGGCGGAAGCACGTCTTTCTGGAACGCCCACCTTGAGAAGTGAGCTTCCCCTTCGGCGGCGCGGATCTACGAACCGCTCCGCCCTGGGCCGGATCTTGGGCTTCGCCGTGCTCATCTGTCTAGGCGCGTGTGCCGGCACCCGCTCAGCGGACCTGCGGCTCCGATACGCAGACGGGGTCATCCCTGGATCCTTCGACTTCACCGAGGACGAGTGGTTTGCCGCGTTGCGCCTGACGATGCCGGATGCGGCAGCTCGTGAGCACGCCGCCGAGTTCTCGCGACCGGACGTGGAGCTCGATCGCGCGATCAACCTGGATGGGCTCGCCCTGCTGTCGCTCGCGACGGAAAGCGGGGGCGTGAAAGCGGAGCGGCTGAGGCAGGAATGGCGGACAGCTTTGTACGGCATCTGGGCGTACGACCAGCGGCAGCGCGGCGCCGTGTCCGAAGAAGATCTGGCTCAGAGATGGTCGGTGCGCATCGCCCGGGAGGACCAGCTGTGGGAAGCGCGCCGGGAGCGCCTGCGCCAGTCCCTTCAGCGGAAAGGGAAGCTCCCGCCGGGGAGATGACCAAGTTCCAGCTCATTCATCAGGATGGTCCCGGAGATAAGCCTGGAGTTCCTCAACCCGACGCCGGATGGTTTCCCGGCGCTCCGCGCCTTCATCCGGTGAAACCTTCATGAGCTGCCACGCGCGCTCCGCGCAGCTGTCCGACACGAGCGAAAGGAGGTCCAGCAAGTCTCCATCATAAACACGTGGCCCGTTTGCGGGCGCAGCGGCGAGCTCGGCGCCGGTCGCCGTTTCGAACCCGTGGAGGTCAGGCATCGCATTGAACGCGAGTCCCTCTTCCCGCGCGCGATCCGGCGGAAGGATGAAAGCCATTGCGGCGACGAACTCTTCATCCGTGAAGACCTTCTCGTCACGTATCGGCACGGGCAGCACCAGGAGGTTTTTAGTTCGGCGAAGTTCGGGAACAACCCGCCCAGGAGGGCGGGCCTTATCTGCCAATTCGCGCATGGCAGACCACCCTGAATCTGCATGAGGAGGAGCAATCATGGCAACAAGCCTACGGCGTATAATTCTGCTGCTGGCGATGCTGGCTGGATCGGCATGCACCGACCGGAGCCCGGATCCGGTGAGGAGTGCGCCTCTCGAGCACACTCGCGACATCGTAGCGGGAGCGGAGAATGTGGTCGATGCCGTCTGGTTCGACAGCATCACCGCCGCGAACGGTGGTTTCTACGCTGTAGACACTACAGTGGTGGGGGTGAGCGAGCCGTGGCAGATCGATTCATCGATCGATGCGTACGTCTCCCAGACGCAGTGTCGCACCGCGCCAAGGGGGGCCACGCTGTCGTATGACGGCGGTTCGGGCCTGATGCATTTCGCGCTTCCCGGGCCACTCGTTTTCGTCGACTACAATCGCGGCGTTGTAAACCGGCCGGACGGCATCTTTCGCAGGGCGATCTACGAAACAAGACAAGAGGTCCGAGCCATAGATCCGGCCGGTCACACATGGCGGTTCATCGGCAGGTTCAATGCGCTCTGTCGGAGATTCGTCGTCCAAACGGGACCGATCAGGGTGGAGACGCAGGTGGTAGTCCCTCAGACCCCGATCACTGGGCCGCGCCTGGTGGGCGGCGGGGGCGGCTACTGGGGCGGCGGGGAGGAGTGCGGAACCGGCGTGGACGAAGAAGAGGCCACCTACGAATCCGGCGTCTACTCGCCACCACCTCCGTCCGGCTGCGGATCAGGTAGCGGCGGGGCCCCTGGCGGCCAGCCGTTGGCGGAAGATGAGTGGTACGCGTGGTACGAAGGCATACGGTTCCGATGCCATCGTGAAGACAACAACACCGGGATGAACATCGTCTCATGCACAGTCGACAACTGACCACTCCTCCTTACCAGGGTCAACCGATGAACAAGACAGCGGCATTCCTGACCGCACTCACGAGCCTTCTGCTTGTCCTGTCCGCCTCGCCGGCGGAAGCTCGAACTGGTGTGGATCTCACCCCACCCGACAGTGCGGCCGTCACAGTGGCGCTCGTCGACGAACTCGACGGAGGCTCAGCCGTTACGGCCGTCATTGTCCGCCGGCCGGGATCGGGCGATGTCATCCTGCTCAGACGCAGCACCGCGAGCGGTTCCCGGCTGGCATCCGCCATTGCCATGCTGATGCTGCAGCGCACGTCTGCGCCGCCAGTCACCCGTGAAACGCGGATCCAGATTCAGGGCGCCGGCGTCCCGGCTGCGTGGCGAGCGAACTGGCTGCCCCGGTTGGAGAACCTTGTGGCCCGGCTACGAAGGGCTGATGCCCGGCTCATCCCCGGCATCGGCACGGTACCCGCTGAGAACCTATCCCTACCGCCAGCGGCCGCGCGGTCCTGACATTTCGGATTCAACAATCCTGCGCCTGTTCCGTGCGGCGGCCGATGGCCAGCCACGCGCACGGAACAGCCACGCTGTTCAGAAAAGCACAGCTGAACCTTGCTTGCTGTTTGAAGATCCAGAGGGAAGAGCTTGATTCTCTCCCAGCGTGCTGCAGAACGTCAGAGGCCGCTACCCAGCGCTCCGCCTAGGGAGAAAAGCCGCCCCGGATCAGACCTTCTCATAGAGCGACGCGCGTGCCCGACTTTCGCGCTCGCGCGTTTGGCAGCGAGGACCGTCCCCGGAACGGTGAAATCATGGCCGGCCGCGCCAGCCACGAGTCCGGGCCGGAGTTTAGCCCAACTGTGGAGTTCGTCCACGATCCAGGCGGGCACCCGATCCCCCCGCTCCACGTAGAGCGAACGCATCCACATCGTTATCGTGGCCCGAACCTGCGCGCGAAACGATTGCGGGTAGTCCATCGCCAGCACGGCGAGAGCGGCCTGCTCGCCATGGACTCCTGGTTCAGGCATGCCCTCGCACCAGCGGCGAAACGGTTCGTCGTCCTCAGCATAAAGGTGCCGCCCGCGGAGGAACGTCCTGACGGCGCCCGCAGTCACGCCCATTTCATCCGCGATCTGCTTGATCGGCGTTCCCTGGAGAACTGCGTACCGGATGATCGCGCGCATCCGCTCCAGTTCGAAATGCCACAGCATTTCCCTGACCGCAGCTACGTGCACGTGCTCGGCCGCTGGCATGGTTCAATCCCTGTCACGAGTGATCCGCACTCCTGCTCGCACCCACGATATACGCTGTCCAGTGCGTACGCCATGACCACGCCAGATGACCGGCCGGTTGGAGCCACAGGCTGACACTCGGCGGAAGCGTGCGGGCTCCTGGACCAGCATCGAGTTTCCGCGCAAGCGTCGTAATTACCTCCTGAGCGGGCCTGGGTCGAAGGATAGACTCAGGCCGCTTCGGTGATTATTTCTAGCTTTCCAGTTCTCCGCTCACGCAAGCTCATTTTTTCGGAAGAGTATCTGAATGAACATCCAATACTGGCACATCAACCATAGTTCCTCCTCGGACCGTCCGATGACGATCGACCGTATGGCCGGCCACCTTGCAGAGGACTGGCTACCAGCCCTATCTCCAGGGCCGTCCCACGCGTTTGTGGGATTGCTGAGCAGCATCATCTACGATTCAGGCAACTACTGGACGGTCAATCGGGCACTCGGCGGAACTGATAGCCAGTGGAAACAGGCGATCTCCTGGTTGTTGGGCGTTGTTGGAGCAAGGGAAACACTGGCCGCCGAGGGGTACAGATGGATCGCACCGGTAAGCGCATTTGCTCCAACAGGGCAACGCGTGCCCTTGGTAAATTGGCACCCGAGCTTCCCTCAATCGAGACTGGTAGCCGCCAAACCACCCCAACCAAGCTCCAAGCTGTTACCAGATTACTTGGCGATTCACCCCGCCCCCGCCGGCTTCGCTGCGTGGGCAGCAGCGGAAGCCAAGGGAACTCGAAAAACGATTGCCTCCCGTCGAGACTGTCTGCCAGAATGGAAAAATCAAGCGGAGAATGTGGAGGTTCGGTTCAATGGACACGTCGAGACCATCCCGCGCCATATCGTCACGGCCACCAGAGTGAACCCGAATGCGACTCGCGACAGGACTCGCCGAATGCTGGTCCGCAGTTGGAACAGAGCTCTACCCGAGTCCCCCAAGCTGGACCCAGAACTCGTCGTCGAGATCGCCGCCGCACACCTTTTCGGCGTTTGTTCAAATCTGGGCCTCTGGTCGAATGCTGAAGCGCTGGCAAATGGGGTGCGAGATCGAAGAGCACGTGCTGCCGAAGGCAAGCGAGCTGCGGAAAGCGATGCACCAAAACAAACCCCCACTCCGCGCGCCGACCGGGAGCTGGGCATCTACGATGACGAGGATGGGTCCGAAGATGTTAAACGCGTCACCATCTATGGCTCGGAGGCTCTTCCTGCAATCGACGTTGTGATTGAAGTGCCGACGGTCCGGCTCATCCGCGAACTCAGGTCCCCGGATCCTCAGAAGGCTGTCGACGCACTGGCCAGAGCCGACGCGGCGCTGGACGCGCTCCACGCGGCTGAAGTGGACAGCGAGCACTCAGGTGCCCTGCTGCCGTCGGGAGTTCGGGTCAATTATTGGATGCCTCCACGCCCCGAGAACAGCCCGCAATCCTAAACGCGGGGGGGGCGACAGGCTCCGAACATCTGCTGTGAAACTGGGGTCCAACTACCGCCGATGATCTGCCTGAGTAACCCGCGCCTCCCCTACCAGTTCATCAACTCATCGCGGGCCAAGGTCTGACCCGTGATGGGGGGTGTGCGGTGAGATCGCTCTGCGGGACCGAGTTCCCCGGGCACCTCGGTCCCAAGGTGATGCCCAGCGGTCAGCACGTACTTTGTGATCTGTTCTCGTTGAGTATGCACGTGTTGACCTAAGCGATCACGCATCCGGAAGGGCTGATTGGGCATGCGGTAAGCCTAAGTGGCAGTTTGCGTTAGCGGATTTCGCGTTTGTATGAACAACCTGAATTTCGCACGACTGTCAAAATTCGCGAGCCGGTTCAGCGAGGGGGTACTGACATTTCGCATGTCACCTGCACTATCCCCGAATGCGAAATCTTTCCTAAGTGATCCTACGCCGGGAACTTGCAGGATCTGGCCAGTCGGAGCAGTCAGCGAATTCTGTCAGTGAGCGACATGCGAAATGTCAGTCGCCGATTCCGAGCTGGAACAAAGAAGAGGTGTCCGCGGCGATTTCGCATCGCCGCGGGCACCTCTTGTAAACTGCTAACTCGAGCTGACTTACCGACCTATCTGCCCTCTGAACTGACAGAATTCGCTGTCAGTACTGACATTTCGCATGTCACAAAACTGACAAAATTCGTGTCGCTCAGCACCGCCCCGCTACTGCGCCGTCTGGATCATGTCGAACATGGGCATGTACATGGCCACCACCATGCCGCCGATCACCACGCCCATCACCACGATCATGATGGGCTCCAGCACCGAGGTCAGCGCGCTCACGGCGGCGTCGACCTCGTCGTCGTAGAAGTCGGCGATCTTGCTGAGCATGTCGTCCAGGCCGCCCGTCTGCTCGCCCACGTTGATCATCTGCACCACCATCGGGGGAAACACGCCCGAGGCCTTGAGCGGCTCCGAAATCGTCGCGCCGCCGGCGATGCTGGCGCGCGAGGCCATCACCGCGTCGTGAATCACGCGGTTGCCCGACGTCTTGGCCGTAATCTGCAGCCCTTCCAGAATGCTCACGCCGGAGCTGATGAGCGTGCCCAGCGTGCGCGTAAAGCGCGACACCGCCGACTTGCGCATCATGTCGCCCAGAATGGGCAGGCGAAGCAGCGTGCGGTCAATCACCAGCTGCCCGCGCTCGGTCTTGTAGTACTGCGCCAGCCCCCACGCGCCCACCGCCATCATCACGATGATGTAGAAGATGTACGACTGCAGGAACTTGCTGGCCGCCAGCACCACGCGGGTGGGCGCGGGCAGTTCCAGCCCGGCCTCCATGAAGATGGTGGCGAACACGGGCACCACCTTCCACAGCAGGATGGTGGTGGCCAGCACCACCACCGAAAGCATGACCAGCGGGTAGGTCATGGCGCCCTTGATCTTGCGCACCAGGGCGTCGTTCTTTTCCAGGAACACCGCCAGGCGCAGCAGAATGGTGTCCAGAATGCCGCCCGCCTCGCCGGCCGCCACCATGTTGGTGTACAGCTCGGTAAAGATCTTGGGATGCTTGCGCATGGCGTCGGCCAGCGTCATGCCGGACTGGATGTCGTTGAGCACTGCGGCGATGATCTTGGAAAACACCTTGTTTTCCGTCTGCTCGCTCAGGATGGTCAGGCTCTGCACCAGCGGCAGGCCGGAGTTGATCATCGTGGCGAACTGCCGGGTAAAGATCACCACCTCGCGCGTCTTTACGCCGGTGCCGATCTGGATGTTGATTTCCTTGGCCTTGGCGTTCACCGCCACGGGCCGCAGCCGCTGCCGGACCAGGTAGCCGACCACCTCGTCGCGCGACGGAAGGTCGATTTCGCCGGTGGTCAGTTCGCCGCTGGCCGCGCGGGCGCTGTAGGCAAATACGGGCATGGGTCAACCCACAGGGAATAGGGAATAGGGAATAGGGAATAGGGTGTCCCGTCACGGCCTCAGCCGCCCGGTCGAGCCCTCATCGCCCGTGCTCCCGCTACTTCAACCACACCTCGCCGTACGTACTTTCGTACTTTCGTACCTTCGTACTTCCGCACTCACGCACACCGCACTCACGCACTTTCCTCAGTTCGGCACCGGCTCGCCTACCGCCCGCAGGAACTCCGCCGGGTCCGAGGTGCGCTTCAGGCACTCTTCCAGGCTCACCTCGCGCTGCACGTACAGCTGGTACAGCGCATCGTTCAGCGTCTGCATTCCGTGCTTCTTGCCGGCCTGCATCACCGAGTAGATCTGGTGCACCTTGTCGTCGCGGATGCACGCGCGCACGGCCTGGTTGCACACCATGATCTCGCACGCCATGGCCCGGCCGCGGCCGCGCGCCTTGGGCAGCAGCTGCTGCGTCACCACGCCCTCCAGCACGAATGCCAGCTGCGCGCGAATCTGCGGCTGCTGGTGCGCGGGAAACACGTCGATTACGCGGTTGATGGTCTCGGCCGCGGAGTTGGTGTGCAGCGTGGCCAGGCACAGGTGGCCCGTTTCGGCAATGGTCAGCGCCGCCTGCACCGTTTCCAGGTCGCGAAGCTCGCCCACCAGAATGACGTCGGGGTCCTGCCGCAGCGCGTACTTGAGCGCGCGGGCAAACGACTGCGTGTCGCTTCCCACTTCGCGCTGGTTCACCATGCACCCCTGGTGGCGGTGGATGAACTCGATGGGATCCTCGATGGTGAGGATGTGCCCCTTGCGCTCCTTGTTGATCTTGTCGAGCATCGCCGCCAGCGTGGTGCTCTTGCCCGATCCCGTGGGGCCGGTGACGAGCACCAGGCCGCGCGGGCGCTCGGCCAGCTTGGCCACGATGGGAGGCAGCCGCAGGTCGTCAAACGTCAGGATCTTGAACGGAATCTGCCGGATGGCCAGCGCCACGCACCCGCGCTGCCGGTACACGTTGCCGCGAAAGCGCGCCAGGTTCTGGATGCCGAAGCTGAAGTCCAGCTCGTCTTCCGTCTCAAAGCGCTTCTTCTGGTTTTCCGTCAGGATGCTGTACGTGAGCTGCAGGCAGTCCTTGGGGGTCAGGATGTGGTCCACACCGCTGTCGGTGATGTGCCCGTCCACCCGCAGCTTGGGACGCTCGCCCGCGGTCACGTGCAGGTCGCTGGCGCCCCGCTCGATCATCTCCTCCAGCAGCGCGCGAAGGTTCAGGCTGCGCGCTTCGGGAACCGCCACGCGGGCAGTTTCGGTAGCCATGCTCATGAGGGTTTTTCCTGCTTCCGTTCAGGGCCGGCCCGGGCGCGGCGCGGCGCGGGGGCGCGCGTTCCGCACGGGTCCGTGCAGCATGCAAGACCGGCGCGGGGCGACAACCCCAGCATCGGCGCGAAATTCAAGGAGAGAGAGGGGCAAGAGGGCCAAGATCCGTGCCGCGCGAACGGACGAGGCGGCCCCAAGTGGTCGGACGTTCCTGCCGGTCGGGCCCGCGTCCGCCAAGCCAACGTCGCGGGACGCACGCCTGTTCTCGCGGGGAAAGCAGATCCTTCGTCGGCGCCAAGCCGCGGAGCCGCGGCGAGTGCCTCCGGCGCCTCCTCAGGATGACGCCTTGCGGCGTGTGAACCGCGCGATACGGAGAGCCGGACGCGGGGGCCTCGACGCGTTTGCGGAATGACGTCCCGGGTGCAGGAACGTCACCGCGACGACCCTCGGCGGCGAGTTCGTGATCCTGAGCGAAGCGCCTCACCAAGGCATGCCGACACGGCGGAGGACGTTCCCCGCGGGGCTTCCCCCGAAAGACGGAGGGCACGTACGACGGAAGGGATGAAGCCCGGGCGGGGTTCATCCCTCCATCATCACGCGGCGGTTTCCTTGAAGACCTCTTCCAGCGTGGTCACGCCGCGGCGCGCCTTGAGCATTCCGTCCATGCGCAGCGTCAGCATCCCCTCGCTGATCGCCTGCTTCTGCAGGTCCGCCGTGGACGCGCTCTGCAGCACCATGCGGCGCAGCGTGGGCGACATGGCCATCACCTCGTACAGCCCCGCGCGCCCCTTGTAGCCGCTGCCGCCGCACGTGTCGCACCCCGCGCCCTTGAAGAAGGCGGCTTCGGCGATCTCCTCGTCCGTCAGCCCCGCGGCGCGCAGGTAGTCCGCCGGATACGTCGTGGGCTCCTTGCAGTTGCCGCAGATGCGCCGCAGCAGGCGCTGCGCCGTAATCAGGTTCACCGCGCTGGCCACGTTGAACGGCTCGATCCCCATGTCGATCATACGCGTGATGGTCGACGGAGCGTCGTTCGTATGCAGCGTGCTGAGCACAAGGTGGCCGGTGAGCGCCGCCTTGATGGCGATGCTTCCCGTGTCCAGGTCGCGGATTTCCCCCACCATGATGATGTTGGGGTCCTGCCGCAGGAACGCCTTGAGCGCGGCGCTGAACGTCATCCCGATTTCCGTCCGCACCTGCACCTGGTTGATCCCGTGGAGGTTGTATTCCACCGGATCTTCCGCGGTCATGATGTTGACCTCGGGCGTGTTGATCTTGGAAAGCGCGCTGTACAGCGTCGTCGTCTTTCCCGAACCCGTGGGACCGGTAACGAGCACCATGCCGTACGGGTTCATGATGGCGCGCATGAAGTTCTTTTCCGCGCGCTCCTCCATGCCGAACTTCTCAAGGTCGAGCGTAAGGTTGCCCTTGTCGAGAATTCGCAGAACGATCTTTTCGCCGAACAGCGTAGGTAGCGTGCTGACGCGGAAGTCGATCACCCGCTTGCCCAGCCGCAGCTTGATGCGCCCGTCCTGCGGCACGCGGCGCTCGGCGATGTTGAGGTCGCTGAGGATCTTGAAGCGCGAGATGAGCGCCGCCTTCATCTTCATCGGCGGCCGCATGATCTCCAGCAGCACGCCGTCCACCCGGTAGCGGACGCGGATGTCCTTTTCGTAGCACTCAAAGTGGATGTCCGACGCGCCGCGGTGCACGGCGTCCGTCAGAATCCCGTTGATCAGCTTGACGACCGGCGCCTCTTCCACGGCGGCCTGCAGGGAAGAGACGTTCATCTCTTCCTCGCGGTCGTCCATCACCTCGATCTCTTCCGACTCGATCTGCTTGAGCAGGTCGTTGATGCGCTCGTCGGAAGCCTCGTACTCCTTTTCGATGATCTTGCGCAGCGAAAAGTCGCCCGCGATCACCGGCTCCACGTCCAGCCGGGTGACGAACTTCAGGTCATCCAGCACCCCCAGGTCCGTGGGGTTGGCCATCGCCACGGTAAGCGTGCGCCCCACCCGCCGCAGGGGAAGCACCTGGTGCTTCACCGCGATCTCGGCGGGAATCAGCTTGAGAATGCGCGGATCCAGCTTGACCCGCTCCAGGTCCACCGCGGGAATGCGGTGCTGGCGGGCAAGGGCGCGCACCAGGTCCTGCTCGCTCAAAAAGCCGAGCTTGACCAGGCTGTAGCCCACGCGGGTGCTGCTGGAACGGGCTTCGTCCAGCGCCTTGGCGAGCTGTTCGCGGGATACAAGACCTTCAAGGATCAGCTGTTCGCCAATCCGGTCCGCTGCGGGAGCACTGACTGCCATGGAAGCCCAGCGTGTCGGGCGAGAGGGCAGGCTCCGGCCGGGAGGACGGAGCCTGGATCTACGGGGGATTGTCGTTCTAGAATCGCCGCAAGTACCTGCCCTGTCAAGGGCTGGCGCGCACCCGCGGAGCCAGGCGCGACAGCATCGACGGGCCGATTCCGGGCACGCGGTCCAGCTCCGCCACCGATCGGAAGCGGCCTTCCCGCTGGCGAAATTCCACGATCCGCCGGGCCAGCGCGGGTCCCACGCCGGGAAGCGATTCCAGCTCCGCCGCGGTCGCCGTGTTCAGGTCCAGCACGGTGGATGATGACCCGCCACCACTCCCGGTCCCGGCGCCCTCCGCCGCTCCGGAAAGCTTCGCGGCGAGGACGGCGGCCGGCGCCGGCGCCAGGGCGAGGTGCGGGCCCGCGTCGCGCAGCAGCGACGGACCCACGCCTTCCACCGAGTCCAGGTCCGCCATCGTCCGATAGCGGACATGCGTGGCCCGCCGCGCCACGATGCGCGCGGCCAGAGACGGGCCCACGTGCGGCAGGCGGTCCAGTTCGTCCGCCGAGGCGGTGTTGGGGTCCAGCTTCTCTCCGGGGGCGAGCGGCTTGCGGCGCAGATCGGCCACAGCCACGCTGTCGCGCACCTGGGCGAGCGGCGCGGCGGCGGCCGCGTCCGGCCCGGTCACCTCCGGCGCGGGCGCGCGGTGAAGGATGCGCGCCCCCACGCCCGCCGCCAGCAGCAGCGCGGTCACGCCCAGCGCCAGCCGTTCCTGCGAGGTGGCGGCCACGGTCAGCGCCCCTTTTCGCCCGCGGACCCTTCGGCCGGCGCTTCGGCGTACAGCGCGGCGGCCAGAACGCGCCCCACCAGGCCCAGCGTTTCGCGCGACACGTACTCCACCTTGTCGTCGATGGAGTGCCAGCGGACGTTGCCCGGCCCGTACTCGCGGTCCGCCACGACGACGACGGGGATCCCCGCCGCGGCCAGCACTCCGGCCGCGTTCTCCACCGGCTTCGCGACCGCGTCCACGAACACCGAGTCGTAGTGCAGCGCCTTGGCGGCCGCCCACACGCGCCCCGTGGCCTCCGCCGCGCCCGCGACGGAAAGTGAGTCGCGGGGGATGACCGCCTCGCGGTCGCCCACGGCCTGAACCAGGATGGCGTAGCGCGGCCGGTACCCGGGCATGGACGCCAGGAAGTGGCGCGTCCCCGCGAAGTCCGCTTCGCGCGACACACCGTCGCCGTCCGCCAGCAGCAGGTCCACCCCGATGGGCGGGGGCTGCTGGCGGAACAGCTGCGTCAGTTCCATCAGCACCGCCACGCCGGACGCGTTCAGGTTGGCGCCGGGGGTGGGAAAGCGGCGGTCCAGCTGCTCCATGCTCCCTTCCGCGTGGCGCCGGGTGTCGCGGTACGCCACCAGCAGCACGCGGTCCTTGAGCTCCGGGCGAAAGCGGGCAAGGACGTTGCTCATGGGAACGGGGCGCCCGCCCTCGCCGGGACCCATGAACTTCTGCTCGTACACGGTGTCGGCACGGAACTTCAGCTCATCCATCAGCCATTCCGCCTGGCGCCCCGCCCCGCGCCCGCCGGGGTAGCGGGGGCCGAACGAAACCTGCTGCACGAGCGAGGCCCAGGCCCGCTCCTGCTCGAAGTCCGGCGGGGGCGGAGCCTTGGGTTCGCCGCAGCCGGCAAGCGACAGCGCGAGCACGGCCAGCGGAACGGAACGGGAAGCGGCGCGGTTCGGTATCACGGGGGATTGGATGGTGGGATTGGATTGGGCGCCCGTCCGGGCTGTTCGCCTCCGGGCATTGGGCGTATACTAGGGACCTCTCTCGACCAGCGGCAAGGCCTGTTCTGCCCGGATGAAGATCCTTACGCGGTACCTCATGCGGGCGCACCTGGGCCCGTTTCTTTTTGCGTTCTTCGCGCTCACCGGGGTGATCCTGATCAACACCCTGGCCAAGCGCCTTGCCGACCTTGCCGGCAAGGGGCTGCCCGTGCGCGTCATCATGGAATTCTTTGTCCTGGCGCTTCCCGCCACGGTGGCGCTCACCTTTCCGATGGCGGTGCTGGTGGCGGTGCTGTTCACCTTCAGCACGCTCACGTCGGAAAACGAGATCACGGCGCTCAAGGCCAGCGGCGTGGACCTGCGCAGCCTGCTGGCGCCGCTGCTGGTGGCGGCCGGCGTGATCACCGCGGCGATGGTGGTGTTCAACGATCGCGTGCTCCCCGAGGCCAACCACCGCTGGAGCCAGCTGATCGTGGACATCGGGCGCAAGACGCCCACCTTTCTGCTGCAGGAGCAGACGCTCAACAAGATCTCTCCGGAAACCGGGGGAAAGACCATCTTTCTCCGCGCCGCGCGCATTCAGCCGGGCACCAACCGCATGTGGGACGTGCAGCTGTTTGACGTGAGCGATCCGTCGCAGCTGCAGAGCGTGTTTGCCGATTCGGGGCGCGCCATGTTCAGCAGCAACGGCATCGACATGATCCTGCAGCTGTACGACGGGCACACGCGCAGCGTGAACGCCAACGAGCCCACCAGCTTTCGCCGCGTCTACTTTCAGCGCCAGGTGTTCGGCATTCAGGGCATCGGCACGCAGCTGCAGCGCAACGACCGGCCCGACGACTACCGCGGCGACCGCGAGATGACCATCGGCATGCTCAAGGCGGAGATCGACACGCTGGCCGGGCAGCGCTCCATTCACGTGCGCGAGGCGCGGCAGACGGCCCGCGCCGACATGCGCTACGCGCTCACGGGCAAGCTCCCCAGCGCGGGCGGCGATCCCGGCGCGCCCACGCCGGGGGCGGACTTTTCCGCCATGAACGGCGTGGGCGAAGGCTCGCCCGCCACCATCACCCGCCGCGCGGCGGACGCGCTGAGCAACGCGCAGAAGGCGGTGGAGAATACGGACGAGCAGATCCGCAACTATCAGGTGGAAATCCACAAGAAGTACTCCATCGCCGTCGCCTCGCTGGTCTTCGTGATCGTGGGCGCGCCGCTGGCCCTGCGCTTTGGCGGTGGCGGCATCGGAATGGTGATCGCCACCAGCATGGCCGTCTTTTCCCTGTACTACGTGGGCCTCATCGGCGGAGAATCGCTGGCCGGCAAGGGCGTGGTGACCCCGCTGTTCGCCATGTGGGTGGTGAACGTGGTGATGACCATTCTGGGCGTGATCGGGCTGGCCACCATGGGGCGCGAATCCAGCAGCGGCCGCAACAGCGCCTGGGACGCCATGCTCCAGGGGCTGCGCGGTCTGGCGTCGCTCCCCTTCGGGCGGAGGGCGCGCGGATGATCCGCATTCTGGACCGCTACATCCTGCGGCAGTTCATCGCCACCTTCACCAGCCTGGTGATCGGGCTGCCGCTGCTGTTCATCATCGCTGACATTACCGACAACATCGACCGGTACATGGACCGGGGGATCGGGATGAAGAACCTGGGGCTGGCGTACGTCTACCAGTTCCCGCTCTTCATGGTCTACTCGTTCCCCATCGCGGCGCTGGTGGCCACGGTGTTCACGGTCGGCGGAATGACGCGGCACCAGGAGATCACCGCGGCCAAGGCGGGCGGCGTAAGCTTCTACCGCCTGCTGATGCCCATCGGGTTCATGGCCATCGTGCTGAGCGTGGTCGCGCTGGGGCTGGGCGAGGTGGTGCCGGTGACGCTGCGCAAGCGCGCGGTGCTCGTCGGCGAAAGCGAGGCGCAGAACAACGGGCCGCGCGCCAACTTCGTCTTTCAGACCGAGCGCGAGGGAATTCTGAGCGCCCGCCGGCTGGAACCGCGCGTGGGCGAGATGACGGACGTGGTGATCGAGCGCAACGCCAGCACCCGCGGCGCCGGCGTGCACCTGATCGCACGGCGGGCGGTGTGGCGCGATCGCGGCGGGTGGCGGCTTGAGGATGTGTGGCGCCGCGAGCTTTCCGCCAGCCACGACGAAAAGGCCACGCATTACGACACCCTGCGCATTCCCGGGCTGATTGAAACGCCCACGGAGCTGCTGGCCGATCCGCGCAAGCCGGAGGAGATGCGCTATTCGGAGATGACGCGCTTCATCGGCGCCATCCAGCGCTCCGGCGGCGACGCGCGCCCGCTGGAGGTGGAGCGCGCGCAGAAGCTGGCCATCCCCATGGCGGTGATGGTGATCGTCTTTTTCGGCGCGCCGCTCGTCACTTCGTCCGCGCGCGGCGGGGCGGCGTACGGCGTGGGCGTAAGTCTGGGCGTCACCATCGTCTACATGCTCCTGTTCCGCGTGGGCAAGGCGCTGGGAAGCAGCGGCGCGCTCGATCCGCTGGTGGCCGCGTGGGGACCCAACGGCCTGCTCCTTCTCGCCGCCATCGTGCTGATGGCCCGGGTGCGAACGTGACGGCGGACCGCGATTCCGTGCACGCCGATTCCGCCCACCCGGCCCCCGGCCCGGTGGGCGGTCCGGCTTCGGGGAGCGGATCGTCCTCCTCGGATGGAGAGCCGACCGGGGATGGATCGCGCGTTGAGGATGGCGTGCTGCTGTCGATCTGGGTCAAGCGCGCGCATCGGGGCCCGATGGACTCGGTCGACAGCGGACGGCTGGTGACTGCGCGCGGGCTGGCGGGAAGCGCGGACCAGGGACGGCGCCGGCAGGTGACGCTGCTGGACGAGGCGGCGTGGCGGCTCGTCGTCGATCGCGCGGGCGGTTCCGCGCCGCCGGTGGCGCGAAGAGCGAACCTGCTGCTGCGCGGCATCCACTTTGACCGCGGCTCGCGCGGGCGGGTGCTGTGCGTGGGCGCCTGCCGCCTGCTGATCCGCGGGGAGACGCGCCCGTGCGAGCGGATGGACGAGGCCGTTCCCGGGCTGCAGGCCGCCATGCGCGACGAACCGTGGAGCGGCGGCGCCTTTGCCGAGGTGCTGAACGACGGCGAGATCCACGTCGGCGATTCCGTGCGCTGGGACGACGTGGCAACAGAAGATCCTCACGCAGAGCAGCAGAGGAGCAGAGAAACCAACGGACAGGATTCCTGACGGGCGTTTCTCCTCCGTTCTTTCTCTGCTGCTCTGCTCCTCTGCGTGATCTTGTTCTTTTTCAGCCTCCGAAGCGCGCTCGCGGAGGCTGTCGCGTTTTTCCAATCCCGTGATCCGCCGCGCGGCTATCTTGTCCATAGCCAGCCGCACGGGAGTTCCGCGCGGCGTCTACCCCGCACGGAAGACGACGATGACGATTCAGGAGATTCTGGTCCGCGAACTGGACGCCGAAGTGGGCTACACGCGCCAGATGCTGGAGCGCGTGCCGATGGACCGGCAGGACTTTGCTCCGCACGAGCGTTCCATGCCGCTGGGGCGCCTGGCCGCGCACGTGGCATCACTGCTGTCGCTGGCCAGCCAGATGATGCAGGCCGATTTCCTGGACTTCAACACGGTGGACCCCGCGTCCTACTCCCGCGTGCACGACAGCACCGCCAGCCTGCTCGCCGAGTTGGACAAGGAGGCCGATGCCGCCCGCGCCGCGCTGCGGAGCGCGACGGACGAGCAGCTGCAGGCCACGTGGACGCTGCGGGCGGGCGACGACGTCTTCTTTGCCCTGCCCCGCTGGGAAGTGTACCGCCGCTTCACCATGAACCACCTGGTGCACCACCGCGCCCAGATCGCCGTCTACCTGCGCATGCTGAACGTGACGGTTCCGGGGATGTACGGCCCGTCGGCGGACGAGATGTAGGACGGTTCGCGGCCTCGTTTCAACCCGCGGCGAGGGGGGCGGGGATGGTCCGGGGGCGGCATGCGGATTGCCTCCCCGGGCCGCCCAACTCGAACCCGGAGGAGACGAGAATGCAGAAGCCGATCGACGGCCGCAGGCACGGAATGGTGGACTACGCGACGGTGGCCACGGTAGCCGCGGCGCCGCGCGCGCTGGGCTTTCCCAAGCAGGCCGAGGGGCTGGCCTACGGGCTGGCGGCGGGGTACCTGGGCCTTTCGCTGCTGACCGACTACCCGCTCTCCGCGCGCAAGATGGTGCCCTTCAAGGGCCACGGCGCAGCCGAGGTGGCTATCGGGGCGGCGCTGCCCTTTCTGCCTTGGCTGCTGGGCTTTGCGGACAACCCGCGCGCCCGCAACTTCTTTCTGGGCCTGACCGCGGTGACCGCCGTGGCCGCCGCGCTCACCGACTGGAACGCGCCGGACGCCGACGCGCTCCACCCGGCCGACCGCGACCTGGCCCACGGCTGAGCCGGGGCTGAGGGAGCGAACAAGGGCGGGCGCCGCAAGGCGCCCGCCCTTTCCGTTTGCAGGCGACGCGCGCGCTTGCGTGAGGGATGCGGGCCCGAAGGGGCGAGACGGACCCGCGCGCGCCTGGGCCGGAGGAAGCGAGATCGAGCCGGTGCGCGGGGCTGGCTCGCCGCCGTTGGCAACAGCTGTATCGTTGCCTACGGCGCCCGCAGCCCGGCCCGGAGCGCAGCGGAGGGACACGCCCAAAAAAGCAGTGCGTGAGTGCTGGGTGCGTGAGTGCGGGAGTGCGAGGGAACTGAAGTGCCCAGTGCTTCGCGCCTGTTGAACAAAAAGGCGAGGCCCCTCACGATTGCTCGTGAGGGGCCTCGTTCATCCTGAGCCGGCCGAATCCAGCGTACCGCTTACTGGTACTGGATGTACAGCGGCTTGGGCTCCAGGCGAAGCAGGTCCGCCGGGGTCATGAGCGGATCGCCCTTCTTGGTGTCGTTGCCGTAGAAGAGCTTGAACCCGGTGAACTGCACCGGATGGCGCACCACGTAGTCGCGGTACGAGTCGCGCTTGAGCCACGGCGCGCCCCACCCGTCCATGTCGATCACGATCTGCACCTCGGGGCGCAGGATGATGTCTTCGGTGTTGGTCACCATGTTCCGCGTGAAGCGGTGGATCACCAGCACCTTGGGAGGCAGCCGGTTCTCGCGCACGATGCGGGCGAGCTGCTCGCTCACGTAGTTGATGTCCGCCGCGTGCATCGTGCCGATCTTGCGTCCCGGAACCACGCCGTCGCGCATGTAGAACTCGGGGTCCACCGCGAAGTGCACGTCCGGGTTCTTCAGGATGTTCTCAAAGCGCGGCATGATGTTGCGGATGTCGTCCGTGCCCACCTGGACGTCCACGATGAAGACGCCGTTGATGGACTTGGCCATCTGGTAGATGGAGTCCACCTGGCTGTCGCGCATCTGCGAACGGTAGTGGCCCGACGGACCCGCGTCGCCCTGCGCAACCACGCTCACCATGTGCAGGCAGGGCACCGCCGGATGCTGCGGATCGGCCGCCGTCCAGCGCTGCACTTCGCGCTGCAGGCGCGAAAGCATCTCGTCGCGCGGAAACTCGCCCAGCGCGCCCATGCGGCGCGAATTGGGGTTGCCGTAGTAGCACACGATGCGCTTTTCCGGCAGAATGGAGCCCGGAAGCGGCCGCGGGTAGTTCACCGGCCAGCCGTTGGCGCGCGCGAACGCCGGGTCCTCGCCGGCGTTGAAGCGGCGCGAGGCCGTGCCGCCCGCCTTCTTGATGCTGTCGGCCGCGATGCTGTCCGCACGGGCAATGCTGTCGGCCTGCGCGCTGTCGTGCTTGGCCAGCGCGTCGCGCACGCGGCGCGTGGCCGTGTCCTGCGGCGCGAAGCTGGCGGCGCCGGGCTGCCCCTGCGCGGCGCCCTGGCCCTTGGCCGCACCCTCGCCCTGGGCCGCGCCCGCCTTGCCCTTGTCGGTGTCGCCGCCCGCCTTTTCGCCGCCGCCGCCACAGGCAGCCAGCGGAAACAGCAGCGCCGCGGCGAGAACCAGCCGCTTCATGGTGTCCATCGATCCGTGCTTCACGTAACCAACTCCTCGGGTCCGGGGTGGGCCGGGCTCGGGCCCGTCGCCTACTGACGTACTCAACGGATGGCCGCTCGGCAAGGAACGCGCCCGCTCCCCGCGGCTACCGCCGCACGGGGTGTCCGCGCGCCGCCAGATAGCCCCGCGCCTGGGCCAGCGTGTACTCCCCGAAGTGAAAGATGCTGGCCGCCAGCACGGCGTGCGCGCCCGCCCCCAGCGCCGCGTCCAGGTGCTCCAGCGCACCCGCGCCGCCGGAAGCGATCACGGGAATGCGCACCCGCGCCGTCACCGCGTTCAGCAGCGGCAGGTCGTACCCGTCGCGCGTGCCGTCGCGGTCCATCGACGTCAGCAGAATCTCGCCCGCGCCCAGTTCCTCCGCCCGGCTCGCCCACGCCACCGCGTCGATCCCCGTGGGGGTGCGTCCGCCGTGGGTGAACACCTCCCATCCGCTTTCCGCCGTATCGGAGCTGCGCGCATCCACCGCCACCACCACGCATTGCGAGCCGAAGTGGTCGGCGGCGCGCCGGATGAGCTCCGGGTCGGCGAGCGCGGCCGTGTTCACCGCCACCTTGTCGGCCCCCGCGCCCAAGATGGCGTTGAAGTCGTCCACCGTGCGGATGCCGCCCCCGACCGTAAACGGGATGAAGATGCTGTCCGCCGTGCGCCGGATGACCTCCAGCATGCTGGCGCGGCCCTCGTGGCTGGCGGTGATGTCCAGAAAGCAGAGTTCGTCGGCACGCTCGGCGTCGTAGCGCATGGCCTGCTCCACCGGGTCGCCCGCGTCGCGCAGCCCCACGAACTGGATTCCCTTCACCACGCGCCCGTCCTTGACGTCCAGGCAGGGGATGATGCGCTTGGCCAGGCTCATCCCAGGGTCTCCAGCCGGCGGCGCATTCCGTCCGTCAGCGCGCCGCGGTACACGGACTCCACCGGGCCGCGCAGCACCAGCGACCAGTCGTCGCGCACGTGCACGTCCAGCCGCCCGCCGGGCATGCGCACCGCCACCTGCCGCTCCGACACCATGCCCCGCCGCACGGCCGCCGCGGCCACCGCGCACGCGCTGCTGCCGGAGGCGCGCGTTTCCCCCGCGCCGCGCTCCCACACCCAGGCATCCACCCCGTCCGGCTCCACGGGGACGGCGAACTGCACGTTCACCCCGCGCGCGAACGCCGGGTGCGTGCTGATCTGCGGGGCGCGGCGGCGCAGCGCCTCTACATCCAGCTCGTCCTGAAAGATCACGCAGTGCGGGTTGCCGATGGAAACCACGTTGATGCGCACGATGTCGCCGGATTCCAGTTCCAGCGGCTCGTCGTCTGTTTCGCGCTCCGGCCCGGCCAGCCCCACGTCGGCGCTGCCGAAGCGCGCGGTGCCCATCTCGGCCTCCACCGACAGCACGCCGTCGGCGGAGCGGCTCAGCACCTCCATGCGCACCAGGCCGCCGGGCGTTTCCACGCTGAACGGCGCGCGCTCGCCGACGTCGCCGCGCTCCAGCAGGTACGCGGCAAAGATGCGCAGGCCGTTGCCGCTCTTTTCCGCCTCGCTGCCGTCCGGGTTGAAGATGCGCAGCCCGAAGTCCGCCGTGGCGGACGCGACGCGCGCCAGGATGCCGTCCGATCCCACGCCGGTGTGCCGGTCGCAGATCAGCCGCACCGCGGGCGGGGTGAGCTCAAACCCCAGCCCGTCCATTTCCAGCGCGATGTAGTCGTTGCCCAGGCCGTGGCCCTTGAAGAATTCAGTCACTTGATCGATTCACCTGACCACGGGTTGAAAACTCGCGCGCCCCAGCCGGCGCAATGTCGTACATTGCGGGAGATAAGGACGAGCCTGCGAACGCGCGCGGTCGCCACAATCAGCCCGTCCACCGCATCAAGATGCCGCCCCGTGCGGCGTGCCTGCTCAGCGAGGCGGCCCCATTCCATGGCGACGGACTGGTCGACAGGCAGAACGTTGCCCGCGTACTCCCTCGGCAGATATGCGTAGAGCCACCGTCCCAACTGCTGCTTACGCTCGCCCGGGCCGAGCCGCGCAAGCCCCTTGCGGATCTCGCCCATGCTCATTGCGCTCACCGCAGCGTCACCGGGACGCTGCTCGCGGAACCAGGCATCCACGTTGGGGTCCGGCGTCCGCTTCACCGTTTCCGAGAGCGTGTTGGTGTCCAGCAGAAATCGCATGTCTCACCCCCGGATCCCGAACAGTTCATCCAGTTCCTCGTCGGAGATCCCGGCGTCCCGGATTGCCTACGCCAGCGGAGACTTCTGCATGGCGTCGAGAAAGGACCCCGCCGCCGCGGCCGCTTCATCAGGTCTCGTTGCATCAGGCAACGAACCCAGCGGCGGGAGCGAATCCCACTCCCGTGTCAGCCAGTTCCACGACCAGGGCCAGTCCCCACCCTCCAGAGCATCCCGCCACGGCGAGGCGCGGAGCGCGCCCAGCAGGGTGCGGCCAGAGCAGGTGCACACGTCACGCTGCACGGGCGGCGGGGGCAGCGCCTGATCCGCCGCATCCTTGAGTGCCGCGTATGCGTCCACGTCCATCACCACCACTTCCCGCTCTCCCCGGCGAATCCGCTGTGGCTGCTGCCGGGCCGCGAGATCCAGAATCTGGTCCAGCCGCTCCCGCGCCTCGACGAACTCCCACGCATCCTCTGCCCAGACATACGGCGCAATGTCCATCCTGCCCCCCGCGTTCGGTTTGGTCACCCAAACGCAACGCTAACAACGGGATCGAAACCGCGCAACGAGACGCGAGCCGCCACAAGGCGGACGGAACGGACGCATGTTGGCGTCCCGCTACAGCTTGGAGAAATTTCCCAGGATGCGAAGTCCGTCTTCCTGGCTCTTTTCCGGGTGAAACTGGATGCCCCACACGTTATCGCGGCCCACGATGCTGGCGAACGACGCGTCGTAGCGGCAGCGGCCCAGGACGTGGTCGTTGTCATCGTCCAGGACGGCAAAGGAGTGCACGTGGTAGAACCAGCGCGGCTCCGGCCCCGCCACGCCGGCCAGCACGGGATCCACGTCGGAGCGGCGGATGAACTCCACCGCGTTCCATCCCACGTGCGGCAGCGGAAGATCCGTGGGAATGCGGCGTACGGCGCCGGGAAGCAGCCCCAGCCCGGCCACGCCCGGCGCCTCGTCGCTCGACTCGTAGAGAAGCTGCATCCCCACGCAGATCCCGATGAACGGGCGCCCGGCGGCCACGTGCTCGCGGACGGCATCGCCCAGGCCGCGCTCTTCCAGCCGCGTCATGCACTGTCCGAAGTGGCCCTGACCGGGAAGGACGAGCCGGTCCGCCGACCGCGCGACTGCCGGATCGTCCGTCATCGTCACCTGCGCGCCCTCGTGCTCGAACGCCTTGGCCACGGAGCGCAGGTTGCCGGCGCCGTAGTCCAGCAGCACGACGTGCGGGCGCGCGGTCACAGCGAACCCTTGGTGCTGGGCACCTGGTCCGCGCGGCGCGGGTCCGGCGCGGTGGCGGCGTCCAGCGCGCGTGCGGCGGCCTTGAACGTGGCCTCCACGATGTGGTGCGCGTTGTCGCCGCGCAGGCCGTCCAGGTGCAGCGTGATGCGCGATTCCATGGCGAACCCGCGCCAGAACTCCGCCGAAAGCGCCGCGTCGAACTGCCCGATCATCGGCTGCCCGGCGGGGAGCGGGACGTCGAAGTGCAGGAACGGCCGCCCGGACACGTCCACCACGGCGCGCACCAGCGCCTCGTCCAGCGGCACCGTGGCGTCCGCGTAGCGCACGATGCCGCGCTTGTCGCCGAGCGCGTCCAGAAAGGCGCCGCCGAGGGCGATCCCCACGTCTTCCACCGTGTGGTGCGCGTCGATGTGCAGGTCGCCCGTGCACTCCACGTCCAGGTCGAACATGCCGTGGCGGGCCAGCGCGTCCAGCATGTGATCGAAGAAGCCGATCCCCGTGCGGACGTTGGATTCCCCCGTTCCGTCCAGATCGACGTAGACGCGGATCT
This sequence comes from Longimicrobium terrae, assembly GCF_014202995.1. NCBI lineage: Bacteria > Pseudomonadati > Gemmatimonadota > Longimicrobiia > Longimicrobiales > Longimicrobiaceae > Longimicrobium > Longimicrobium terrae. The sequence continues at coordinate 50,074 of NZ_JACHIA010000011.1, read as the reverse complement.
CCGTTTCCTTCGTTTTCCGCTGGCGTTCGCCCGTGCGGCTCATCGTCCCGCCTCCGTCATGATGGTTCGCACGGCGTCCAGAAAGGCGTCGTTCTCCGCCGGGGTGCCCGCGTTCACGCGCAGACAGCGCTCCAGCAGTGGATACTTGGATACGTCGCGCACCAGAATGCCGTATTCCGCCAGCAGCCGGTCGAAGAGCGCCGTGTGCGTGATGGCGTCCGTTTCCACGCGAAAGACCAGGAAGTTGGCATCGCTGGGATAGACGCGCAGGCCGGGGACGCGGGCCAGCTCGGCGGCGATGCGGTCGCGCTCCGCCGAGATCTCGGCCACCATGGGCGCGAGCAGGGCGCGGGAGCGCAGCACCTCGGCCGCGGCCACTTCGGTAAAGAAGTTGATGTTGTACGGCAGCTTGGCCTTGTGCACCTCCGCCGCCAGCGCGGGGTGCGCCAGCATGTAGCCGGCGCGCAGACCCGCCATCGCCATCGCCTTGCTGAAGGTGCGCAGCACGACCAGGCGCGGCCGGTCCGCCAGCATGGGGATGCCGTCATATCCGCCGAACTCGATGTACGCCTGGTCCAGCAGGATCAGCGCGTCCGTCTCGTCGTGGATGCGGCGAATCTCGTTTTCCGACAGCGCACCGCCCGTGGGGTTGTTCGGCGTGCAGAGCACCACGACCGCCGCGTCCGTGTCGCGCGCGGCGCGGATGATGGCATCCACGTCGAACGCCAGGTCGTCCGTGAGCGCGACGGACACGACCGTGCCGCCGTTCACGTCCGTCATCAACCGGTAGAGCGTAAAGGTCGGCTCGGGGATGACGACGGAGACGCCGGGGCCTACGGTGACCGCCAGGACCGCCTGGATCAGCTCGTTGCTTCCGTTGGCGACCAGCACGCCCTCCTCCGGCCAGCCCGTCGCCTCGGAGACGGCGGAGATGAAATTCGAGGCCACGAACGGCGGATACCGGTTCCACGGGCGGTCCGCCAGGATCGCGTGGATGCGCGCCTTGAGCACGTCCGGCAGATCGTACGGGCTCTCGTTCTGGTTCAGCTTGATGCGCGGCTCTGTCGGCTTGAGCGTGTACGCGCCCATCTCGCGCACGGAGGGCTTGATCCACCGCAGCGCGGCGTCGATGTCCATCTCCGCCCTGGCTTCCATCATATCCATCACGTCTGTTCCGGTTGTCGTCTCGTGTGCCGGACCGGGGTCCGGCCGGGTGACTCCGTCGGCTCCCCGCGAAGGGCGGCCGCCTGCGCCGCTCAGTTGGGATCGGGGATGGTGACGCGGGAGATGCGCTCGCCCCGGATCCGTACTCTGCGGCCGTCGCTCAGCACCGATTCCTGCTCCATCGTGACCGATCCGTCGGGGCGCAGCAGGAAGCGCGCGGAAACCGGCATCGGTTCGATCGCCTCGCCGGCCGTGATACGGCGGGACAGCGCTTGGTTCTCCGCGCGGCTGAGCTGCACCAGCACGGAGTCGCCGGGCAGCGCTCTGGCGAGAAAACTCAACTCCATGTCGCCCCGCCAGATCTGCACCCCGCCGACCGTGGAATCCGGCGCGGCCATCACCGAGACGTATCCCTGCCGGCTCCAGCGCCTTTCCGGATCCGGATCAAAGACCGCGGGAAGCGAGTCCGCCGACGAGCTCGCCGAGAGCATGAGAGTGTACCCGGCGATCGGGACGTTCAGCGGGGCCGGCTCGTCAACGAACTGCTCCAGTGGGTCCCATTCCGTGACGGGACTGGAGTACGTGCGGCCATGAAAGGTCCGCGGCGCACCGTCATCCACCGACACGCGAAAGCGGTACGTGCCGCCGAGCGCCGGGTCGATCCGCTTGAGCCGCGCCCGGCGCACCGAGAATACCGCCTCCCCCACCATCATCCGCGCCGGATACAGGCGCGCCAGTCCGGGGTTGGCGGCTGCCCACCGCAGCAGCGGCTGGTCATCCCCTTTGCCAGCCTCGTCCGCTTCGGACTCCGGCAGAAGCGCGACCAGATCGAACAGCTGGTCCACGGTCAGGGCGGAATCCGCCGGCATCTCTTCCACCGTGCCGGTGGACGGGGCCTGGTAGTCGCCGCTCACATCAAGGGTGGGGAGCCCGTTCACCCATTGCTCGCGCGGGCGAAGGCTGGACCAGACCAGACCCCGCATACCGGGCTGGATCCACCGCGCGCCGGATGACCATTGCACTGTGTGGCAGCCCGCGTCGAGGCCCCAGGGCACCAGCACCACGCGGTCCGTGCCCGCGGGAAGGCCGGCCGCGTCCGCTCCGCCGGCTCGCTCCACCCGCGCCACCTGCCCGTAAATCGCCCCGAGAGAGTCCGCTTCCACCCGGTACTCCATGGAGCCGGGGCCCGCCAGCAGCGTGTCGGCCGTCGCGGTTACGATCAGCTGCAGGCCGGGGCGGTAGGAGGGGACCGGCGCGACGCTGCACACTTCCGGGCGGGCCGGGCGTGCGGCCGTCATCGCGGCACAAGCGCCGAGCAACAGTGCGAGGTTGCGGATCATGGTCATGAGCGGGTGAACCGGGTCGAAGGAAACCGAGCCCCTTCATCCTCCAAATACGCGGCGGGCGCCACGATGAACTCGTGCGCCCGCCCGGTGTGCCGCAAGCCGCCCTGCCCCGCCGCGGCTTACGGCCGCACGTGGATGATCTGGTCGCGGCGCGTGCCGACCGACACGTACCAGATGGGCGTGTCCGTCAGCTCCGACAGGCGGCGCAGGTACGCCTGCGCGTTCCGCGGCAGATCGTCCCACTTGCGCGCGCCGGCGGTGGAGGTCTGCCACCCGGGAAGCGTTTCGTACACGGGCTCGGCGGCTTCCAGCAGGCCCAGGTCGCCGGGAAAGTCGTCCAGCTCCTGCCCTTCGGCGCGGTACGAGGTGGCGATCTTGAGCTCCGGCAGCGTATCCAGCACGTCCAGCTTGGTGACGGCCAGCCCGGTGAGCCCGTTCACGCGCGCGGCGTAGCGCACGACGACGGCGTCGAACCAGCCGCAGCGGCGCGGGCGGCCGGTCGTGGCGCCGTACTCGCCGCCCAGTTCGCGCACCTGCTCCTGCATGGGCGACGGAAACTCGGTGGGCAGCGGCCCCTCGCCCACGCGCGTCGTGTACGCCTTGACCACGCCCACCACGTCGTCGATGAGGGTGGGCCCGATGCCCACGCCCAGCGCCGCGCCGCCCGCCGTCGTATTCGACGATGTGACGTACGGATAGGTGCCGTGGTCCACGTCCAGGATCGTACCCTGCGCGCCTTCCAGCAGCACCTTGTGCCCGTCGCGCAGCGCGTCGTGAATCACGCGGCCGGTGTCGACGGAGATGGCGAGCAGGCGTTCGCGGATGGAGCCCACCTCGGCGATCAGCGCCTCGGCGTCCACCGTTTCATCGGACTTCAGCAGCTGCAGGCGCTCGTTGACGCGCTCGGCGGCGCGGCGCAGGGCGTCCTGGGCGCGGGGCCAGTCGCGCAGATCGGCCAAGCGGATGCCCTGGCGCGCGACCTTGTCCTCGTACGCCGGGCCGATGCCGCGCCCGGTGGTGCCGATCTTTCCGGCGCCGCGGCGGGCCTCCGCGGCGCGGTCCAGCACCTTGTGATAGCTGAGCAGCAGGTGCGCCCGCCCGCTGACGCCGACGCGCCCTTCAGCGTCGATGCCGCGCGCGGTGAGCGCGTCCAGCTCCTGAAAGAACTGGAACGGGTCGAAGACGACGCCGTTGCCCAGCAGGCAGCGGCGGCGGGGGTGCAGGATGCCGGAGGGGATCTGGTGGAGGATGAACTCCTCCTCGCCCACGTGCACCGTGTGGCCGGCGTTGCTGCCGCCCTGATAGCGGGCGACCACGTCGACGTCTTCCGCCAGCACGTCGACGATCTTGCCCTTGCCCTCGTCGCCCCACTGCGAGCCGACGATCACCACGCACTGGCTCCGTTCCCGATCCCTCATCGCGCCTGTATGCCCGGTCTGGTCCGTACGCGCCGGGAGCACATCCCGGCAAAAAGAAAGACGCGGTCCCGACCGCAAGGGTGGGACCGCGTCTCACGTATCCTGAGCGCAATCTGGTGGCGGCGGCGGGGGGATGTCAACGGGAGATCAGGGAATAAGGAATAGGGAATAGGGAATAGGCGGGTCTGAGCGGGGGCGGAGGGTCGGTCGGGTCGGGCGATCACAGGCGTTCCGGATCCTCCCGCCATCCACCCGATCCGCACTTCCGGACAGAAAGAAGACGGCGATTTACTCATCATCCCCGCCCCTCGTCCCTGCCGTTCCCTATTCCCTATTCCCTATTCCCTATTCCCTATTCCCTATTCCCTATTCCCTCTTCCCCGCCCTTCAGCTCCGCCCGATGTCGATCACCTCCGCCACGACGCGGCGCGTCCCCCAGTCCGAAGCCTCGCCGCAGTCCGAGAACCACAGGTCCAGCTTGTTGCCGCGCACCGCGCCGCCCGTATCCATCACCACGAACACGCCGATCAGCCGGCCGTCCGGATGAGAGACGCGGACCACGGAGCCGAGCGGAAGGACGCTGGGATCGGCCGCGGCCATCCCGTCGCGCACGCGCACGCCCGTCCGCATCATCCCGCGCAGGCAGTACGCGGTGGAGCGCATCTCCATCCGCCGCTCCACCCGGAACGCGGCGGACGTGCTGACCGCGGAGGTGCTGGCGACGGCGTCGGCGGCAATGCCGGGCGGCTCGGGCTCCGGGCTCGCGCGGCGGACGCGGACAAGGCCGGTGTCGCGCGGGGCGTTGGGATTGGGGACGGCGGACGCGGGTGCGGACGGGAGGGTGACGGGCTGAGCGGTCTGCGCGCAGGCGGGAATGGAGAGCCAGGCGATCAGGACGGCGGCCAGGGCGGCCGGACGCAGGCGCGCGAGGAGGGCGGCGCACCGGGGGACGATCGTGGTCATGGAAGGGGTGTGGCCTGGGTGGGACGGAGCCGCCGCGCCCGCGTGCGGCGGGCGCGGCGGCCGGGATTCGCGCCGTCAGTCCAGCGCGATGAGCGGGCGCTCGCCGCGAAACAGCTTGGACGAGCGATAGCGGGTCATGCCGTGCTCCACCATCAGCTTCACAAGCACCGCCAGCGGAATGGCCAGCAGCAGCCCCACGAAGCCGAAGAAGAAGCCGAACAGCGACAGCGCCAGAATCACCCACACCGGGTGGATGCCGACGGAATCGCCCACGATCTTGGGACCCAGGATCGACCCGTCCAGGATCTGCACGATCAGGAACACGATCGCTACCTTGCCGATGGCCCACAGCGGGTTGTCCAGGAACAGCGCGATCACGAGCGCGGGCACGGCGGTCAGCACCAGCCCCAGGTACGGAATGACGTTGAAGACCGCGGCGATCACCGCCAGCAGCAGCGCGTACGGAAAGCCCAGCAGCACAAAGCCCAGCCAGGTGAGCACGCCCACGATGCTGCTCTCGATCAGCTGCCCGCGCATGTAGCCGCTCAGCAGCGTGTCGAACTCTGACGCAAAGCCCGTCACGCGGTCACGGTGCGCGGCGGGCACCAGGTCGTGAATGCGCCGCATCATCACGGGCCAGTCGCGCAGCAGGTAGAAGGTGAGGATGGGCGTAAGAAAGACGTAGCCCAGGATGGTGAGCACCGCGCTGAGCCCACGCCCCACGCCCATGATGCCGCCCCACGCCGCCCGTCCGATAGCCGCCTGACGCTGCTGCAGCCACCCCATGACCGCCTCCGGCTGCAGCGACTGCAGCCGGGTGATGAGCGACTGCTCGTCCACCAGCGGCAGGTCGCGGCTGGCCAGTTGCGTCTGCCAGGTCTGCAGCCGCTCCGTCGCCGTCTGAATCAGCTTGGGCGCGCCGTGGATGAAGTCGCCGATTTGCGCGCTCACCGCGGGAATGCCCAGAAAGATGACCAGCGCCAGCACGCCGACGGCCGGCAGCATGAGCAGCACCGTGGCCCAGGTGCGCGACATCCGCTTTTCCAGCCGCGTCACCAGCGGATGCTGCACATAGGCGAGCACGACCGCCAGGACGAACGGGGCGAGCAGAAAGCCCGTGGTGTTCAGCGCCCAGATCAGCGTCAGCATCGCCGTGGCGGAAACCAGCAGCAGGTGGTGGCGCGTCCCCGAGTACGGGGACATCAGAAAGACCAGCAGGACGAAGAGGATGAACGGGTTCAGAATCCCCTGCACCGTGTACAGAAAGAACCCCAGCACCAGCAGCACCACCACCGAGTGGATGGTGCGCCAGTTGAACGGTTCGGCCGGCTTGTCGTTGATCATTGGATGGCTGAAAGGGGATGAGGTCGGCCGCGAACACTAGCGTCCGTGCGGGGCGGCGGCCAGAGCGATGATGGCGGGTGATGGCCCGCGACGTGCATAAGCCGCATGCACGCAACCACTTGGGCAACCAGCGGAGGATTCTGCGATGGGCGTACTCAACATGATCGTTCCGGGCCGGCAGAGCGTTCGCACGGCGGCCGCCATGGGCGCGGCCAACTTTGCCCTGCGCCGCTGGGGCGGCCCGCGCGGTGCCAAGGTCTCCCGCGTGCTGAGCAACGCCACCTGGGCGCTCCCGCTGGGCATGATGGCGTTCAAGTACGTGCGCGACCGCCGCAAGGCCTGAACGCACCCCCTGCAACAAGAAAGGCCGCTCCGTAGCAGGAGCGGCCTTTCTTGTTTGTGCGCGGGACCCAGTGCCCAGTTCTGCGTCTCTGAGGGAGCACGAGGGCGAGCCGGGTTTCTTCACCCCGCTGCGCTCTTGCCCCGCTCCAGCCTCTCCGTCCCGCCTCCTCTGTGCCTCTGCGGCTCTGTGTGAGGCCGCTGTTTTTCCGTCAGTCCGCGTCTTCGGCGCAGCCCAGATAGGCGATCAGCATCTGCCGCGACTCGCGCAGAAGCTCGGCGCGGGTGGGCACCTGGGTGCGCGCCGTCATTTCCATCATCCCGATCATGGCGGCGAACATCATGGTGGCGCGCGCGCGGCGCTCCTCCGGCGGCGTCTCCGGCGAACGGGCCGCGATCAGCCGCTCGCCCCGCTCGATCATCAGGATCTCGGCGCCGGAACAGTGCGTCCCCGGGTCGTTGCATCCACCCGCGGCGCGGATCAGCACCAGAAAGTCCGGATGCTCGGTCGCGTAGCCCACCATGGGCTCCATGAACTCGTCCACCGCGTCTTCCAGCGTCAGCCGCTCCCACTCCACCACCGCGCTCACCCGCTCCTGGTTCAGCTCGCGAAGCGTGAGCGCGTGCCGGTCCAGCAGCGCCTCCGTCACCGCGCCGATGTCGCGAAAGAAGTGGTACAGCGAGCTCTTGGAGGTCCCCGACCGCTTCACGATCGCGTCCATGGAAAGCCCCTCCAGCCCGTCGGTCATGATGACGGAGCTGGCGGCGTCCAGGATGGCGTCCACGCGGCGGTGCCCCGGCGCGCGCTGCGGCGCGCGGCATCCCGGCTCGCCCGCGATGCACGGCGAAACGGCGGCGGCGGCCCGGGACGCAACCGCCTCACGCGCCCCGCCCGCCCGCCGCCGCGATGCGCTTCCCGCCGCGCTGCCGCCCGCCTGCTCCGCTGCCTGCTCGCTCATCCCAAATCCCTTCTCGGCGCACTTCTGCGCGTGTCCGGAAAACGCCGCCGGCGGGCCCACATCCCCCGCCGCGTGCGCAATCCGTTACACAACGTAGGGCGAATGGGTCCACTTGACAAGTGGACCAATCCGTCCAATAATCCACCTAGTGGACCGAATCGTCCACAACCAAAGGAGTGCGGACGCACCCCCGATACCGATGGGCCCATGGGCCCGGAGCGCGCGAAAATGACAGTGAACAGGCATGCTGGCCGATCCTCCCCCGCCCGCATGGCACGTGCGGGCACCCCGTCCGCCCCACGCAGACTCTCCCTGACGATCATCGCAGGTGCCCTGGCGCTCGCGGCGTGCGGCGGCGGCGAAGCGGAGGCCAAGGGCCCCGGCGCACCCGGCGGCGCCCCGCCCCCGTCCGAAGTCACCGTTCTGACCGTCGCCTCGCGGCCCACGGACGAGAACCTGGAGTTCGCGGGGCAGGTGGAGGCGTACCGGTCCGTGCAGGTGCGCGCCCGGGTGAGCGGCGTGGTGGTCGCCCGCTTCTTTCAGGAAGGCGCGCAGGTGCGGCCCGGGCAGGAGCTGTACCGCATCGACCCCACCAACTACGAGGCCGCCCACCGCAGTGCGCGCGCCTCGCTGACGCAGGCACAGGCGCAGCTGGCCAACGCCCGCTCGCTGGCCGGACGCCTTCGTCCGCTGCTGGCGGACAACGCGGTGGCCCGGCAGGACGTGGACGACGCCGAAACCGCGGTGCGCTCCGCCGCCGCGCAGGTGGAAAATGCCCGCGCCGCGGCGGACCAGTCGCGCAAGAGCCTGGGCGAAACCGTGGTCCGCGCCGAGATCGGCGGGCGCGTGGGCCGCGCCGCGCTGGACGTGGGCAGCCAGGTGAACGGGCTGGGCGACGTGCTCACCACCATCGACGTCGTCGATCCCGTGTACGTGAGCTTTCGCCCCGCCGCGCAGGAGCAGTACCGCTGGCGCCGCGACCCGGAGCTGAACCGCGCGGTGTCGCCGGGCGGCGCGGCGCGGGTGCAGGCGCTGCTTCCGGACGGCGCGCCCTTCCCCACGGAGGGCCGCATCGGCTTCATCGACCCGGTGGTGGATCCGCAGACCGGGACGCAGCAGTACCGCGCCCAGTTCGCCAACGGGCAGCGGCTGATGCTTCCCGGCCAGTTCGTGCGGGTGCGGTTGCTGGGGCTGTCGCGTGGCGACGCCATCGTGGTTCCGCAGCGCGCCGTCATTCAGCAGATGGGGCGGCAGACCGTGTACGTCGTGGGCGCGGGCAACCGCGTCGCCAGCCGCGAGGTCAAGGCCACGGGATGGTCCGGCGGCGACTGGCTGATCGAGAGCGGGCTGCAGGCGGGTGAAACCGTCGTCGTGGACGGCGTGCAGAAGATCGGCCCCGGCGCCGTGGTGAAGCCCGTTCCCCTGGGCACGCCCGCCGCGGGCGCCGCGCCCGTCGCCGTGAAGGAGAACCCGTGATCGCCACGGCTCATCCATCCAGCGCCAACCGCGTGGCCGGGCTGGAGCCCGACGGGCCCGAGGGAAAGCGCGAGTACCTGTTCGTCCGGCGGCCGGTGCTGGCCATCGTGCTGTCCATCGTGGTGCTGCTGGCGGGCGCCATCACCATGTACATCCTGCCGGTGAACCGGTATCCGGAAATCACCCCGCCCTCCATCCAGGTGGTCGCGGTCTATCCCGGCGCCAGCGCGGAGGACGTGGCCAACGCCGTCGCCGCGCCCATCGAGCAGCAGTTGGCCGGGCTGGACGGGCTGCTCTACTACAAGTCGTCCAACTCGGCGGACGGGGTGATGAACCTGTCCGTGTTCTTTGACATCAGCCGCGACCAGGACCTGGCCGCGGTGGACGTGCAGAACGCCATCTCCCTGGCCGAGCCGCAGCTTCCCTCGTCCGTACGCGCGCAGGGGATCACGGTCACCAAGGCCAACGCCAACATCCTGCTCGTGGGCGCGCTGACCAGCAGCAATCCCACGCACGACGCGGCGTACCTGGCCAACTACGGCAAGCTGTACGTGGAGAACGAGTTGAAGCGGCTGCCCGGCGTGGGCAACGCCACCTTCTTCGGCTCGCTCGACTTTTCCATGCTGCTGAGCCTGGACCCCGACCGCATGGCGCAGCTGGGGATTACGGTGGATGACGTGGCCAACGCGGTGCGCGAGCAGAACGCCACCAAGCCCGGCGGCCGGCTGGGGCGCGAGCCCTCGCCGATGGGGACGCAGCTCACCATTCCCGTCACCACCGCGGGCCGGCTGACCACGCCGGAGCAGTTCGGCAACATCATCGTCCGCGCGCAGGCGGACGGCTCCGTCGTGCGCGTAAAGGACCTGGCCACGGTCACGCTGGGCTCCAAGGGCTACGACCAGTCCAGCCGGCTGAACGGCAAGGAGACGGCGCTGTTCGCCCTCTACGCCCGCCCCGGCGCCAACGACCTGGACGTGAAGGCCGCCGCGGTCGCGCGGCTGGACGAGCTGCAGAAGGCGTTTCCCGCCGGCGTGCGCTGGTCCATCCCCTTCGACACCACGCCGTTCATCACCGAATCCATCGCCGAAGTCATCAAGACGCTGGCGGAGGCCATGCTGCTGGTGACGTTCGTCGTCTTCCTCTTCCTTCAGGGATGGCGGGCGACGGTGATTCCGCTGCTGGCGGTGCCGGTGAGCATCGTGGGGACGTTCGTGGGATTGTGGGCGCTGGGCTTTACCATCAACACGCTCACGCTGTTCGGAATGGTGCTGGCCATCGGCATCGTGGTGGACGACGCGATCGTGGTGATCGAGAACGTGGAGCGCATCATGGCGACGGAGCACGTGTCGCCGCGCGAAGCCACCAACCGCGCCATGCACCAGATTTCCGGCGCGCTGATCGCCATCGTCCTCGTCCTGTGCTCGGTGTTCATCCCCGTCGCGTTCGTGTCGGGAATCACGGGGGCGATGTACCAGCAGTTCGCGGTGACCATCGTCATCTCCGTCCTGCTCTCCGGGATGGTGGCGCTGACGCTGACGCCCGCGCTGTGCGCCATGCTGCTCAAGCACGTGCCGGAGGATGAAAAGAAGCAGGGCCGCTTCTTTTCCGCCTTCAACCGCGGCTTCGGGCGGGTGACCAACGGCTACGTGCGCGCGGCGTCGCGGATGACGCGGCACCCCAAGGCGTGGGCCGGCGCGTTCGTGCTGTCCATCGGGCTGATCGCGCTGCTCTTCAACCGGGTGCCGGGCGGCTTCATTCCCAGCGAGGACAAGGGATACTTCGCCATGGCGGTGCAGCTTCCGGACGGCGCCTCGCTGCAGCGCACGGTGCAGACGGTGGAGCAGGTAGAGGCGATGCTCAAGGCCGATCCCGCCATCGCCGGTGTCGTCGCCGTGGCCGGGCTGGACCTGCTGAGCAGCTCCAACCAGACCAACTCGGCCACGCTGTTCGCCATGCTCAAGCCGTGGGAAGAGCGCCACTCGGCGGACGAGCAGATGGAGGCGGTGCTGGGGCGCACCAACGGCAAGCTGTTCGGAATGCGCCAAGCCGTGGGGTTCGGCTTCAACTTCCCGGAAATCCCCGGGCTGGGCACCGCCAGCGGGCTGGAGGTGAACCTTCAGCAGCGCTCCGGCGGCGACATCCGTGACTTCGCGGGCGCGGTACAGGAGTTCGTGGCGGACGCCAACGCCACCGCGGTGCAGGGCGCCAACGGCGGCGTGCGCACGGACGTGCCGCAGCTGTACGTGACGGTGGACGAGGACGCGGCGCGCGCCCGCGGCGTGGGGACGGGGCAGATCTTTTCCACTCTGCAGGCCATGCTGTCGACGCTGTACATCAACGACTTCAACCTGTACGGCCGCACGTTTCGCGTGCAGGCCGAGGCGCTGGCTCCGTTCCGCCAGCGGCCGGAGGACATCGGCCGCTTCTACGTGCGCAGCGCGACGAACGAGATGGTGCCCATGAGCGCGCTGGTGCGGACGGAGATGCGGGGCGCGCCCAGCGTGCTGACGCGCTTCAACGGCTTTCCCAGCGCCATGATCACCGGCACGCCCAAGCCGGGGCAGAGCTCGGGGCAGATGCTGGACGCGGTGGAGAGCCTGGTGAACACCAAGTACGCCGCGCAGGGCGTGGGCTTCGCGTACAGCGGTGAATCGTTCCAGGAGCGCGCGGCGGGCGGGTCCAGCGCCACGGTGCTCGCGCTGGCGCTGTTGCTCGTCTTCCTCGTCCTGGCGTCGCAGTACGAGAGCTGGTCGGTGCCGTTCGCGGTGCTGCTGGGCGTGCCGTTCGGCGTGCTGTCCGCCATCCTGGCCATCTGGCTGCGGGGGATGCCCAACGACGTGTACTTCCAGGTGGGACTGTTTGCCGTCATCGGCCTGGCCGCCAAGAACGCGGTGCTGATCGTGGAGTTCGCCACGGAGCTGCGGGCGCAGGGGCACTCGGTGCTGGAGGCGTCGATGGAAGCGGCGCGCGAGCGGTTCCGCCCCATCCTCATGACCTCGTTCGCCTTCATCCTGGGCGTGGCGCCGCTGGTGTTCGCGAGCGGCGCGGGCGCGGCCAGCCGGCATTCGCTGGGCACCAGCGTGTTCTTCGGGATGTTGGGAGCCACGGTGATGGGCGTGTTCTTTGTCCCCTTCTTCTACTTTGCCATCCGCTCGCTGGTGGAGCGCCGCGGCCCGGCCGTCGTGCCCGCGTTCGCGCCCGCGCAGGGAGACTGAACATGATGCGATTGATCCACGCGGCGCCGGCGTTGGCGCTCGCCCTGCTGCTGGCCGCCTGCACGGTGGGCCCGCGGCCGGGGGCATCGCCGGGCCCGGTGCCGGCGCTACAGACCCGCGCGGACGGGGCGCTTTCCCCCGCTACGCGCGCGTACCTGGACTCGCTTTCCCGCACGCGCGCCGCACAGCCCGCGCCCCTCGCCTCGGCGGGCACGCAGCTGGACACGACGCGCGCGCTGGCCTGGCTTGACGTGCTGCAGGACCCGCAGCTGGTGTCGCTCGTCAACGAAGCGGTGGCGGGCAACCGCGAACTGGCGCTGGCGGAGGGGCGCGTGCGGGAGTACCGGTCGCTGGTCACCGTGGCGCGCAGCGGGCTGTATCCGCAGGTGAGCGCCAACGCGGGGACGAGCCGCAACCGCGCCATCCAGGGCCCCAACGGGCTGGAGTTCGACGCGGTGCGGGTGACGGGTGACGCGACGTGGGAGCTGGACTTCTGGGGGCAGACACGGCGCGGCACCCAGGCGGCGCGCTACGACCTGGGCGCGCGGCGGGAGGATGCGCGCGCCGTCACCCTCTCGCTGGTGGGCGACGTGGCCACCGCGTACCTGCAGATGCGGGAGCTGGATGAGAATCTGCGGCTGGCGGAGGAAACGCTGGAGTCGCGGCGGCTCACGGTGGAGCTGGCCCGGCAGCGCTTTCGGCAGGGAGTGACGTCGGAGCTGGATGTGCGGCAGTTCGAGGCGGAGTTGGCGGACCCGGCGGCGCGGCTGGCGGACTTCGCGCGGCAGCGGACGGAGGCGGAGAACCGCCTGGCGCTGCTGCTGGGCCGCGCGCCGGGGCCAATCGCCCGGGGCCGGCCGCTGGAGGAGGTGGTGCGCGCCGTTTCCATCCCCGCCTCCATCCCCGGTGAGCTGATCGCCGGGCGCCCGGACGTGCGCGCGGCGGAGCGGGCGCTGCAGGCGTCCACCGCCCGCGTGGGCGCGACGATGGCGAACCGCTATCCCTCCGTGGCGCTTACGGGGATGTACGGCACGCAGCGCGAGAACTTCAGCGGCCTCTTCGACCGCTCGGGCGAGGTGTACACGATGCAACTGGGCGTTTCCGTCCCCCTGTTCACCGGTGGACGCCAGCGCGGCGAAGAGGGCGCGGCGCGGGCGCGCACCGTACAGGCGCGCTCGCAGTACGAGCAGACGGTGCTGTCCGCCCTGCGCGAGGCGGACGACGCGCTGGCCGGCGTGCGCTCCGGGCGGGACCAGCTTCTGGCGCGCGGCGCGCAGGTGCAGGCGCTGCGGGCGGCGCTGAACATGGCGGAGCAGCGGTACCGGGCCGGCGTGTCGAGCTACCTGGAGGTGCTGGATCCGCAGCGGCAGCTGTTTGCCGCCCGGCTGGCGCTGGTGCAGGCGGAGCGGCAGTACCTGGTCTCCATCGTGAACCTGTACCGCGCGCTCGGCGGCAGCTGGGACAACGCGCAGTAGGCTGGATGGGCAGAACGACAAAGGCCGCCCGTGATGGGCGGCCTTTGCCGTTTCTGATATCAAAAAGATGTGTCACGCAGAGGCGCAGAGCCGCAGAGAAGAGAAAGAACGGAGAACCACGCGAAAAACCCAATCCAGCCCTACCGTTCTTCGATTCGTCTTCTCTTCAGTTCTCCTCTGCGGCTCTGCTCCTCTGCGTGACCCCATCGTCTTTTCCTGTCTGTTCCCCGCGACCTCCGCGGCCCCCGCGGCCTCTGCGTGAGATGCAGTTCTACACAGCCGGCGTCCCCACCGCAGCCCGCAGCACGCGCGTCCACAGCTCTTCGCGGTCCGCCGCGCCCGAACCCGGCGCCATTCCGGCCAGCTCCGCGGCCAGCGCCTCGGCGCGCTCCGTCTCCCCCAGGCGCAGCATGCCCACCACGATGCGGGCGCGCGTGGGCTCGGTGTGCGCGGCCTCGAACATCCACCCCAGCTGCTGCGCGGCAACCTGCGTCTGCCCCGCGTGCCGCGCCGCCTCCACGTAGTCCTTGAGCAGCGGCGCCACCTCGGCGTGCCGCTCGGCGCCCAGCGCAATCCAGGTGAGCGTGCACCGCGCCCGCACCGCCTCCGGCTGCACAAAGATGATCAGCCTGCACAGCAGCGCCGCCTGCGATGCGTCGCCCAGTTCCAGCCACTGGTCCACCGCGCGCCCGTACCAGCTCAGCGCGCGGCGCGGCTCGCCCATGCTGACGCATGCATCGCCCGCGCGCTTCAGCAGGTGCGCGCGCTCCCGGCCCGCCGCCGAGGGAAGGGCCTCGATCACGGCGGAAAGGACGGCTTCCAGACGGCCTTCGGGGGTCTCGCTGGTCACGTTCTCCAGAGCGGATTGCGGAGCACCGAACGTTTCGGCACGCCGGGAGCGGGCCGGTGCTGCGAGAGGTGGCGCCAAATGATGTCTAAATCAGTCCGAACGCGCAACATGGAACTGCGTCTTCATTCCGCCGCTGCATCGTAGGCCGCCACCTGCTTCTTCGTGGCCAGGCGCCGCCACCCATCCACGATCAACCCGCGAAGCTGCTCGCGCGGCGCGGCGGACAGGTGCACGAGGACGATGGGATAGCCGTCGTAGTGCGGTTCGGTAAAGAACGCGGCCGGGTCGCTGGCCAGCAGGTGGTCGCGCTCGTAGAAGTCCGTCTTGAGCACCAGCGACTCCCCATCCTCCCGTAGCCGCAGAAACAGCTTGCGGCCGAGGTGCAGGGACGGCGTGCCGTACGACATCCCCTCCGTCACTCCCGGCAGGGCGAGCGCGCACCGCCGGACGAAGTCGTAATCCACCCCGCGCGGATCGGTTTCCGTCATCCGCCGCTCAGTTCTGCTCGGCCGACGACTCCGCCGCGCGATGGGCGGCCACCGCGGCGCGCACCTCGCCCAGCAGGCGCTCGGCGGCCAGCATCAGCACCTCGCGGGCGTTGTCGTACGAGATGGACTGGATCGCATCCTCCAGCGGCAGCCAGATGCACTCCGTGATCCCTTCCTCGCGCTGCGGGCAGGTTTCGCCGCAGGGAGATTCGATCAGGTAGAAGTGGCAGTACTTGTGAATCAGCTTGCCGCGAAAGCGAAAGAACCAGTCGATGGTGCGCAGCCGGGGCCCGAGACGGAGTTCCGTCAGCCCCGTCTCTTCCTCCACTTCGCGCAGGGCGGCGTCGGCGGCGGTCTCGGCGCCTTCCACGTGCCCCTTGGGAAAGCCCCAGTGCTGATAGGCGTCACGGATGAGCAGCACGTGCGCGCGGCCCTCGTGCCAGCGGTAGCATACGCCGCCGGCACTGGTCTCGATCACGGCCCGCGTGCGGGCGCTGCCTTCCCGACGCCGCTTAGGCACCCGAGAGTTCCTCCACGATCTGTACGGCGTTGGTCGCCGCGCCCTTGCGCAGGTTGTCCGCGACCACCCACAGGTGCAGCGTGCGGGCCAGAAACGGATCGCGCCGCACGCGCCCCACGAACACCTCGTCGCGCCCTGCGATCTCCCGCGCGGTAGGATACGCGTCCGCGGACGAGGATGCCACCACGCCGGGGAACGCCGCCAGCACGCGCAGCGCCTCCTCGGCGGAAATCTCCCGCTCGGTTTCCGCCATCACCGAAACGGAATGGCCCACATCCACCGGCACCCGCACGCACGTCGCCGTCACGGCGAGGTCGGGAAGCGAAAGGATCTTGCGCGTCTCCTGCATGATCTTGCGCTCTTCGCCCGTCCATCCCTCGCCGTCGATGGACCCGATCTGCGGCAGCACGTTCCCCGCGATGGGCCGTGCAAAGGGCGAGTGCGAATCCGCCTGGCCCGCGAGTTCGTGGCGCAGCGCGTCGCGCCCCGTCTCCCCCGCCCCGCTGACGGACTGGTAGGTGCTCGCCACCACGCGCGTGAGCCCCGCCGCCCGGCGGATGGCCTCCAGCGCCACCACCATCTGGATGGTGGAGCAGTTGGGGTTGGCGATGATGCCGCGCGGCCGGTTGCGCGCCGCGTCCAGGTTCACTTCGGGGACGACGAGCGGGACGTCGGCTTCCGTGCGGAACGCCGAGGAGTTGTCGACGACGACGGCGCCCTCGTCCGCGGCGCGCGGTCCCCACTCCAGCGAGCGGTCCGCCCCGGCGGAAAAGAGGGCGTAGTCCACCCCGCGAAAGCAGCCCCGCGCGGGCGCCTGCACGGTGTACGACTTTCCGTTCCACTCGATCTCGCGTCCGGCGGAACGCTCCGACGCAAGGAGCGTCAGCTTGTCCACCGGCAGGTCGCGTTCGCGCAGCACCTGCAGCATGGTGCGTCCCACGGCGCCGGTGGCGCCCAGCAGAGCAATGTGCATGGTCGCGCTCCTCAGGCCGTGGCGGGGACGGCCGCCGGCGCGTCCAGCCCGAAACCGGTGTGCAGCGCCTGCAGCGCCTCGTTCTCCCGCGCCGCATCCACGAACACGGTGATGGAGATGGACGACGTCGACACCGCCTCCACGTCCACACCCGCCTCCATCAGCGTGCGGAACGCGGCCGCGTACACGCCGGGCCGCCCCTGCATTCCGCTTCCCACCATGGCGATGCGCGCCAGTCCGCCCTGCGCCTCCATGACGGGATCGGGCGCGCCCAGCTTCTCCGCCACGCGGCGGATGACCGTCTGCGTGCGCTCGATGTCTTCTTCCAGAATGGTGATCTGCAGAAGAATGCGGCCGTCCGCGTGCGGCGCCTCGGTGATCATGTCGATGCTGACGCCGTCCTCGGCCATGCCGATGAGCACCTCGGTGGGCGTGCGCATGCCGGCGGGAAGGCCGCGCACCACCAGGGTGGCAAAGCCGCGGGCGGAGGCGATTCCGGTAAGGGCGAGCTCTTCCATGAGCGTGGGATTCTCGGTGATCAGGGTGCCGCGCCCGGATTCGTCCTGGTCCGCGTCGTCCACAAAGGAGGAAAGCACGCGGATGTCCATGCCGAAGCGGACGCCCATGTCCACGGCGCGGGGGTGCATCACCTGCGCGCCGGCGGCGGCCAGCTCCAGCATTTCCGCGTGCGAAATCTCCGGAATGCGCCGCGCGGCGGGCACGCGGCGCGGGTCGGCGCTATAGATGCCGTCCACGTCCGTGTAGATCTCGCAGCGGTCGGCGCCCAGCGCGCAGGCCAGCGCCACCGCCGTGGTGTCGCTGCCGCCGCGCCCCAGCGTGGTGATTTCGCGCGCGCGGCTCACGCCCTGAAAGCCGGCCACGATCGCCACCTCGCCCGATTCAACCGTCTCGCGCACACGTTCCGCGCGGACTTCGAGGATGCGGGCGGCGGTGTGGCGCGTGTCGGTGATGATGGCGGCCTGGCTGCCGGTCAGCGAGCGCGCGGGCACCCCTTCGCGGCAGATGGCCATGGCCACGAGCGCCATGGAGATGCGTTCGCCGCTGGTGAGCAGCATGTCCATCTCGCGCGGATGCTGGGCGGCGGCGTTCTCGGCGCCGGTGACCAGATGGGCGAGGGTGATCAGGTCGTCCGTCGTGTCGCCCATGGCGGAAACGACGACGACGACCTGGTCGCCGCGCCGGTGCGCCCGCGCCACGCGAGCCGCCACCGCGCGGATGCGTTCCGGAGATCCTACCGAGGTGCCGCCGTACTTCTGGACGATCAGGGCCATCTACGGGCGTGGAAACAGGTGAAGGACGCGGCTGCCGTGCACACCGGCCGCGCGTGAGCAGGCTTCGTGCTCGCGCGCGGCGGAGACGACACGGTGACACTGTAGCACATGCGGTGCCCGCGGCGGGCGAGCGCCGTGCGTGTGGGGAATGTAAGGGAGCGCGGAAGGGGGGAAAGGATGGGGCGGCGCCGGGTGGCCCCTCCCCCGGCCCCTCCCCGTGCAAACAGACGCACGGAGAGGGGAGAAGGACAACTCATCGTGATCCGGATGGTGTGGCGCGGCGGCGGGCACCCCTCTCCCCACGGCCCCCTCTCCCGCAAGCGGGAGAGGGGGAGACCTCAGCCCGCAGGCAAACCGCGGCGGGCGCGCCAGATTCTGTCCGGCGGTTGAAACCGCGCCTCGAAACACACGAAGTCCGCCTCCGCGGACTGCGGCCGCAAACCAATCTGCTCGCCCCCAAACGCGGTTGAAGCCCCGAACCGGACGCGACAGCGGCCGGTGTCGGGGGTTCCCGCTGTTCGAGCGGCGGATTCATTCGCTCAACGAGATTCGCTCACGCAGGGCATTCGCCGGTCCGCACCGAACCCGCCGCCCCAACAACCCTCCCCCAGTCTTTTTTGGGGGAGGGTGGGCCGGTGGTGCCGGCCCGGGTGGGGGCCGCCCGCGAACTCCGCCCATCGCGCCTGGATCATCTTCACGGCGACACCATCACCCCCCGCCTGCGCTCCACCCCGCAAAACGGGCGGGGCAACCCGCTGCTCGTTGCCCCGCCCGCCGGTTGTCCTCATTCCCTCGCTCACGCCCGAGCCCCGGATGCACGCGGAGCACTCACGCACTCACGCACCCAGCACTCACGCACTTTCCCTAAAAGATTTGCAGCTCCGCGATGTACTTCCCCGGATTCGCCTGAATGTCGGCCATCAGCCGCTGCATGGTCACGATCAGCCGCTGCGTCTCCTCGTACAGCGCCGGGTCCGTCATCAGCCGGCCGATGCTGCCCTGGTTGCTCTGCAGGTTGGTGAGCAGGCCGTTGAAGTTGGTGATCAGCGCCCGCGTCTCCGCCACCGTCGGCCCCACTTCCGCCAGCCCCGGCTGCAGCCCGGTGAGCGTCTGGTTCAGCACCGTGGCCGTGGCGCCGAACGCCGCGATCGTGGTGTCCGTGCGCGCCAGCAGCCCGGGCATTCCCGACGCCGCCGTGGACAGCTGCGAGCTGAGCGTGTTCAGGTTGGCGCTGGCCTGGCGCGCGTTGCTCAGAATCTGCTGCACGTCGCCGCCCTGCAGGCTGGTGCGCACGTCCGCCATGGTCTGCCGCGCCTCGGCCGTGGCGAGGCGGATGTTTTCCGTGGACGCCAGCACGTTGGTGCCCACCTGCCCGTAGGTGCGCGTCTGCTGGTCCACAAAGCCGCTCAGCTGCTCCGTCACGCCTTCCACGTTCTCGATCGTCTGCCGGATCTTCACCGCCGTCTCGGGCGTGAAGGCGATCTGGATGCGCGTCGACAGCGTTTCAATGTCGCCGGCGATGCGCGCGGCCACGGCCGTCAGCTCCGAAATGTCGGGGAGCGCCGCGCCCGGAAGCACGTCGCGCCGCGGCACGGAGGTAAAGACCAGGTCCGGAAAGTCGCTCTGGCTGATGATTTCCGCCTGCCAGTCCCCGAACATGGACTCGGCGCTCAGCAGCACCGCCGCGTTGCGGGGGATGGTGACCGAGGGGTCCACGCCCATGGTCACGTACACGCCCGTTCCGCGCGGCGACAGCTCGATCTTGCTCACGCGGCCCACCTTGACCCCGCGGTACTTGACCGCGTTGCCCTCGGTAAGCGCGCCCACGTCGCTGAACGCCGCGCTGATGTCGCGCTGCGCCGCGCCCCAGCTCTGGCCGCTGAGCCACACCGATCCGGCCACCGCGGTAAGGATCCCCAGGATCACCACCAGCCCTACGACCGCCTCGTTCTTGAACCTCATGCGTGTCTCCCCTGCGAGCCGTGCCCGCGGTGTCCGTCTCCGCCGTTCGCGGCTTCCTCGGCCATCTGCCGCTGCGCCTCCTCGATCACCTCCGGACGCCCCTCCACGAAGCCGCGAACCAGGGGGTGCCTGGAGCGCTGGAACTCTTCCGGCGTGCCTTCCTCCACCACCCTGCCCTCAAAGAGCATGGCGATGCGGTCGCTGATGTTGTACGCGCTCTTCATGTCGTGGGTAATCACCAGGCTGGTGACCCCCAGATCTTCCTTCATCTTCAGAATCAGCCGGTCGATGACCTCGGTGGTCACCGGGTCCAGGCCGCTGGTGGGCTCGTCGTACAGCAGGTACTTGGGACGATACGCCACGGCGCGCGCCAGCCCCGCCCGCTTCTGCTGCCCGCCCGACATCTCCGACGGATAGCGGTCCTGGAATCCGGAAAGCCCCACCCGGTCCAGCGACTCGGCCACCCGGTCGCGGATTTCCGACGCGCTCATCCCGCCCTTCTTGATGAGCCCCATCGACAGGTTCTCGGCGATGGTCATGCTGTCGAACAGCGCCGCGAACTGAAAGACGTACCCGATGTCCAGCCGCAGCTTGTACAGATCCTGCCGCGACAGCGTGGGAATGTTCTGCCCGTCCACCTTGATGGTGCCGCGGTCCGGCGTCATCAGCCCCGCGATGTGCTTGAGCGTCAGCGACTTGCCCGCGCCCGAAAAGCCCACCAGCGAAACGGTCTGGCCTTCCTTGACCTCAAGGTTCAGCCCGCGCAGGATCTGCTTGGGGCCGAACGACTTGTGCACGTCGATGAGTTCGATGCTCACGTCTGCAGCAGCGTGGCGGCCCAGAAGGCGTCCAGCACCAGGATCATCACGCTCGCCAGCACCACCGCGCGCGTCGTGGCCACGCCCACGCCCTCGGCGCCGCCCTCGGTGTAGAACCCCTGGTAGCAGCCCAGGATGGTGATGACGAAGCCGAAGGAAACGGACTTGATCAGGTAGTAGGTGATGTCGAACGGATCAAAGAAGAGCCGCAGCCCCAGCACGAACTGCTGGCTGCTCATGTCCAGCATCTGCATGGCCGTAACCCACCCGCAGGCGATGCCGATGACGTTGCTGAAGGTGACGATGATGGGAACCATGAGCGTTCCCGCGATCACCCGGGGCAGTACCAGGTACGAGTGCGGGTTGTACGCCATCGTTTCCAGCGCGTCGATCTGCTCCGACACGCGCATGGTGCCCAGTTCGGCCGCGATGTTGGCGCCCACGCGGCCGGACATGGCCAGCCCCGTAAGCACCGGGCCCAGCTCCAGCATCATGGTCTTGCCCACCAGCGTACCCACGAAGTACAGCGGGATGGCGCCGGTGAAGGTGTACGACGCCTGCAGCGCCAGCACGATTCCGGTGAACGCGGACAGAAAGAGCGCAATGGGGAGCGAGTTCACCCCCAGCTTGCGCATCTGCCCCGCGGTCAGGGAAAGCCAGGTGCGTACGTCCCACAACGCCTGACCGGTCTGCGCGATGAAGCGGCTGAACCGACCGAAGTCGGACAGCACGCCGATCGTGCCGCGGCCGACGGCTTCAAAGGGGGTGATCCAGTTCATTCGCTGAATGTACGACCACTCCGCCCGGTTCGGCCAGAACGAAGCGCCCGGAGGGTACGTTTGCGATAAGGGCCAGCGGCAGACGAGCCCGGTCCCGAGAGGGGACCGGGCCCCAGTTGGACCCGCCGCCGGCTTTCTGCTACCCCGCTACCACGCCAAGGTGCGACGCCCACTCCTCGGGGGCAAATCGGATGCCGGTAAAGAACCGGCCGAACTCGCCGTACACCGCGCTCGCCTCGTCGTAGCGCATCTCGGTGACGATGCGCTTGAACTCCAGCGGGTCGCGGGCGAACAGGGTCACGCCCCATTCCCAGTCGTCCAGCCCCACGCTGCCGGTGATGACCTGGAAGACCCGCCCGGCAAAGGTGCGCCCCGTCATTCCGTGCTCGCGCATCAGGCGGCTGCGGTCCGCCACCGGGAGCGAATACCAGTTGGCGCCCTGCTCGCGCCGCTTGGTCATGGGATAGAAGGAAACGTAGCGCATCCCTTCCGGCACCTGCGGATACAGGCGGCTGCGCACGTGCGCCGAGGCGGCTTCGGCGGCCATGGACTCGGCGATGCGGGCGCGGAACTCGTCGGAGCCGGGCTTGTGCTCGCCCGCGGCCTCGGCGGTGGCGTGGTACAGGCCGGCCTCGGTGATGGAAAGGTAGTCGTACTCGCGGCGCAGGTACGCGCCCAGCGCGCTGTCGCTCACGCGGCGCTGCACGTCGGCCAGTTCGTCCAGCGTGGGGCGAAAGTGCACGAACAGCCAGTCCGCGCCACCGCCCGCCAGGCGGAAGGGCGCGCTCCACGTGCCGTCTGCCCCCTTGGCCAGTTCGTTGAAGAGCGCCGTGGCTTCAGCGGCCAGTTCGGCGCGCGCGGCGGGGCCGGCGGCGCGCAGGGCGGCCCAGTCCATCGAAAACACCTGGTGAAGGGCGTACCACCCTTCCAGCGTGGCCGGTGCGATCTGCGACATCAGTCCATCTCCAGGAAAAGCGTCTCCGCCGCGCACGGACGATGAACGGGCGCGCGGCGTCGGAGACGCGGATCGGCGAACGTGGGCAGGCGACAACTGTCTATCGCCAAAGATATGGCTGGCGTCGGAAGGCGGCGAGGGGGCGTCGCGCGGGCCGGGCGGACTGAGGTGTGGCACGCGGGCTGTGGGCCCTCACCCCGCGTGCTGCGCACGACGACCCTCTCCCACGAACGGATGTGGGAGAGGGAGCACACACCAGTGCCGTGCGGATCGGAAAGGTTGGTCGCGTCCGACGCTATGAGGCCCCTCCCCGTGCAAACTGCCGCGCGGAGAGGGGAGAACTGCGGGTTCGATGTGCTTCGGATGGTGCCGCGCGATCGGAGAGGCCCCCTCTCCCCGGCCCTCTCCCCCGCTCCGCGGGAGAAAGGGAGACCTCAGCACGGCGCCGGATTGCGGCGCGGGTAGCTTGGTTCCGATGCAGTTGAAGCCCCGAACGGCGCGCGAATAGCGCCGTGTCGGGGGTTCCCGCTGTTGGAGCGGCGGATTCATTCGCTCAACCCACACACGCCGAGATATCGCCGCCAACAACCCTCCCCCGGTCTTTTTCGGGGGAGGGTGGGCCGGTGGTGCCGGCCCGGGTGGGGGCCACCCGCGAACCCCGCCTCCGGCGAATCATCTTCCCCGCCCCGCCCGGCTCCGGAAGGCCCCACCAATCTGACCGCCGGGTCAGTGAGATTTCGCGGAATGGAAACTCCTCAGCCCCAACGGGTTACGAATCAAACAGAAGGCGCCGGCCACCCCCGCCGCGGCGGTGCGGGACTTGCGCGATGGGTGAACAGCGCTCATCTTTAACGATCCGGAAACCGCTAAGTCG
The DNA here is from genome assembly GCF_014202995.1 of Longimicrobium terrae. Taxonomy (NCBI): domain Bacteria; kingdom Pseudomonadati; phylum Gemmatimonadota; class Longimicrobiia; order Longimicrobiales; family Longimicrobiaceae; genus Longimicrobium; species Longimicrobium terrae. The sequence continues at coordinate 26,864 of NZ_JACHIA010000011.1, read as the reverse complement.
TTTGATTCCAGCAGCTTGACTCCGCCCGCCCGGCATCTCGGGCAGACCGGAGAGCAGGAATCGGAACCGTGTGCCCCGCAAGGACATGATCGCATCCGTCACGCACCCGCTCATCATTCAGGGCGGCATGGGGGTAGGGGTCTCGAACTGGGTGCTGGCCAAGGCCGTCGCTCTGCGGGGTCACATGGGCGTCGTGTCCGGCACCTCCATCGACTCACTGATGATCCGGCGGCTGCAGGACGGCGACATGGGCGGGCACATCCGCCGCGCCATGGAGGCGTTCCCGTTCCCCGACGTGTGCACGGACGTTCTTACGCGGTACTTTCGCCCCGACGGCCTGGGCGAAGGCGAGTCGTACAAGGAAATCCCCATGTACCGCCAGGTGGTGAGCAAGGTGCGCGAACAGCTCACCGTGCTGGCGTCGTTCGTGGAGGTGTACCTGGCCAAGGAAGGGCACTCCGGGCCCGTGGGCATCAACCTGCTCACCAAGGTGCAGATGCCCAACCTGGCCACGCTGTACGGCGCCATGCTGGCCCAGGTGGACTACGTGCTGATGGGCGCCGGCATCCCCAAGGACATCCCGGGCGTGCTGGACCGCTTTGCCGCGCACGAGCCCGCGTCCATGAAGTTCGACGTCGAGGGGCTGGCGCGCGACGAGACGGCGGTGCTGAGCTTTGACCCGCGCGTGCATTCCGCCACGCCACCGGTGCCCATGAAGCGGCCCTACTTCCTTCCCATCATCGCCTCCAACTCGCTGGCCACCATGCTGGTGCGCAAGGCGTCGGGGCGGGTGGACGGGTTCATCATCGAGGCGCCCACTGCGGGCGGCCACAACGCCCCGCCCCGCGGCGAGCTGACGCTGAACGAGCGCGGCGAGCCGATCTACGGCGAGCGCGACGAGGTCGATCTGGAAAAGATGAAGGACCACGGGCTTCCCTTCTGGCTGGCCGGCAGCGCGGGCTCGCCGGAGCGGCTGCAGGCCGCGCTGGACGCGGGCGCCGCGGGGATCCAGGTGGGAACGCTGTTCGCCTACGCCGAAGAGTCGGGGATCACGCCGGAGCTCAAGGCCGACGTCATCCGCCAAGCGCAGGAAGACCGCATCGACGTGCTCACGGACGGCCGCGCGTCGCCCACGGGCTTTCCGTTCAAGGTGGTGCAGATCGGCGGCACCATGGCCGACCCCGCCACGTACGCCAAGCGCAAGCGCGTGTGCGACCTGGGCTACCTGCGCGAGGCGTACAGGCGCCCCGACGGCCGCATCGACTACCGCTGCGCCGCCGAGCCGGTGGACACGTACGTCAAGAAGGGCGGCTGCGTGGAGGATACCGCCGGGCGCAAGTGCCTGTGCAACGCGCTGTTCGCGGTGGTGGGCCATCCGCAGCACCGCACGGACGGCAGTGTGGAGCAGCCGCTGATCACCAGCGGCGACGAGCTCAAGAACATCCGCCGCTTCATCGGCAGCGACCGCAGCGGGTACACGGCGGGCGAGGTGATCGACTACCTGATGAGCGGGCTGCGCGAGATTCGCCGGTTCATTCCCACGATGTCGGTTCCGCAGCAGCAGACGTCCGCCAGGAGCTGATCGGGCGGTTGGATGGACAGGCGGGCCCCGCGATTCCGGTCGCGGGGCCCGCTTTTCGTTTGGGGCGATGGTTATGGATCCGCGCGACGGGCGGAGTCCAGGGCGGCCCCCACCCGGGCCGGCACCACCGGCCCACCCTCCCCCGAAAAAGACCGGGGGAGGGTTGGTCGCCGCCTGGGGTTCCGGTCGGGGAGCGGAGAAATGCTCGCCCGATTCCATCCTGAGCGGATGAATCCGCCGCTCGAACACCGCAAAGCCCCGACACCGGCCGCTGGCGCGTCCGGTTCGGGGCTTCAACTTCTCCGCGGAGCCACGAACGCGGCGATCGCGCCGCGAGCCGAACCCGCCGCCCGAACCGAACGGCTCCCCCTCTCCCGCTTGCGGGAGAGGGGGCTGGGGGGAGAGGGGTGCCTCCGCATGCGCCGACCTGCTCGAGCCACGTTTCTGCACTGCCATCCGTCGATCGCAAAAATCATCAGCCTTGCGCACACGCGGCTCCCGACGCTTTTTGGTGGCGTTCGATCCACATCATGCCTCCATCCCACCCCGATCATGATCACGACTCCACGATTCATCGCCACCACCTTGCTCGTGCTGCTGGGCGCGTGCACGCAGACCACGTCCCTGCCCTCCGGCCCCGCACCCGCGGCCGGGGTGCCGCCGCTGATCCAGGCGTACGCGCAGGCCATGGCCAACTCCGCCATGTACTCGCCCCAGAACGTGCTTCCGCTTCACCCGGTCGTCGCGGATTCCGCCGGCAACGTGCGGGTGGTTACGCTCGGAACCTGGAACCCGTCCACCGGGCCGCAGACCATGCAGCGCCAGACGTGGGTGACGGTCGTGCCGGAAGTGCGCGACTCGTGCGACGACTGGACGGGCGAGGACGTAAAGATGCGCCTGCGCCAGCTGCTGGGCCTGCACCCCGCGGACTCCGTCGCGTACTTCGTGGAGATCACCGCGCCCGCCGCCGCCATGTTCCGCCCCACGGTCGATCCCGCCGTCACCACGCAGTGGCCCTGCGCAGGCGGCCCGTCCGCCTCCTGCGGCCTCCAGTTTCCCGCCGGCGTGGATACGGCGCACGTGGTGTGGATGGCCAACCAGATGCTTTCCTCGTGGCAGGTTCCGAACGGCTATCCGCAGTCCGGCCAAGGGCAGCCCGGGCTGGGCTACCCGTGGACCCGGCTGGGCTACACCTACAACTGGCATCCCGGCTCCCCGCGCTACGGCGCATCCGAGTACCTGGTCCGCCAGGGCGCGCAGGTCAACATCACCGCCGTCAACACCATCGCCGCGTACTGCGCCACGTCCTGATCCGTCGCGCGACACCAAGCCCAATGACGAGCGAGGCCCGGAGAACCAGGCGGTTCTCCGGGCCTCGTTTCCATCCAACCCCCGCGGTCAGTGCGTGGCGGGCGTGTGCGCCATCACGATGATCAGCGCGTCGGGCTGGCCGGGCCACGCGATCACGGGCATGCCCGGACCCGCGGCGGCACCCATGTCCTCCTGCTTCGCGTACGGCGCGTAGAGCATGAAGTGCGCGGGCGCGTTCCACACCTTCTGCTCGAACGGATTGTACGACCACTGCTCCGCGGCCAGCATGTACACCAGCCCCGGCTTGCGCGGCGCCAGCAGCCGCCCGGCCGCGTACGCCGCGTCGATGCGCCGCTTCACCTCGTCCTCCGGCAGCCCCTGCGCGCGCAGTTCCTCGCGGTGGAAGCGCGCCAGCATGGTGGTGGCGCTCCCCTCGGCGTCGTAGCACACCGGCTCCACCGTCTCCAGAAGCTCCCGCTCGATCAGGCAGGTGAAGCCGTTGGTGCCGGTGCGCGTTTGCGTGTACCGGCCATCGGCCAGCACGAAGACGGAGGCGTGCGCCGACACTTCCGGCGGCGCCGTGCTCAGGGCCAGCCGCGTCTGCTCCGCCGCGCTCATCGCGGTGAGCAGGCCCATGGGCGGGCGGGACGCGGACGCGCCCTGCGCCGCGGCACCGGGAGCCATCACAAAGGCCGCCAGCAGCGCGCACGCTGTACGGCGGACCGTCACAAGAACGCGCGACATGAATCGATCCCTTCCGGGGTTGAGGCGGGCGACGGCGATCACGTTCCGCCACCGCTCCGCACATGGATCAATCGTTCTCTACAAAGGCGCGGAGACGCTCGGCGGCATCGTCCCACTGCGCGGAAATCTCGTCCAGGTAGCTTCGCGCGGTGGCCAGCCGCTCCAGGTTGAGCGCCCACACCCGCTCGCGGCCGCGCCTGCTGTCCCGCACAAGACCCGCATCGCCCAGCGCGTGCAGGTGCCGCGTGACGGCCTGGCGCGTCACCCCGGTGCCCTCGCTGAGCCGGGTGATGGAAAGCGGCCCCTCCGCGGAAAGCCGCCCCACCAGGCCGAGCCGCGTGGCGTCGCCCAGGGCGGCGAACACGGGCACGGCCTCGTCCAGCTTGAGCGCCGCCGAGCCGCGGCTACTCGACATGGCGCGCCAGGTTCTTCATCTGCCCCGTCCATCCGCCGTCGTTCATGCGGAACGCTTCGGCGCGGCGGGCGAGCGGAATGTCGTCGAACCCGGATTCCACGATGGTGACCAGGGTGCCTTCCTCCGCATCCTCCAGCGTGAACTCCACCAGCGTCATGGCCTCCGCCGAGTAGTCGCCGGCGGGGATGGGGTACGGGTGCCAGCGGTAGGCGAAGTAGCGCTCGGGCTGCACGGCCTCGATCTGCATTTCGATGGAGCACGCGAACCGGCCGTCCGCGTGGGACACGTCTCCCTGCAGCGTCGCGCCCTCGGCGAACTCGCCGTCCAGCTTGACGCGGAACCAGGTGGAAAACTCCGACACGGTCGACACCGCGCGCCACACGCGGGACCGCGGCGCGCGCATCGTCAGCACTTTTTCGATCCGGTCCGTGCTGGACCGCGCCTGCGTTTCCTGAGCGCTCATCGTCATCGATCAATCCCCGGGCTGTGGAGGCGGGCGGCCCGTGCGGCCGCACATGCAACATTTACGTTGCACATGATAATCAGGGCTCCGTCGATGCGCAACACTTGTGTTGCATATGGAATCCAGACGTCTCCGTCCGTCCCGGAATCCGGCGTGCTCACGCCGGGCGGAGAGGACGAAAAGCCGGGTGGTACGGCGTGCGGGATCTCCCCACGCGGCCGGGTTGATTGCCGCATGCCGCCCGACGCGCGATCTTTCCATACTTGCGGGCGTCCTGGTGCGCGCGCAGACCCCGCGCGGGCATCCGGGGTACACACGGCCACACCGCCGTCCCACAGCCGTCGATCCGCATGGAATCCCAGTCCCTTGGCCTGTTCGTCGCCTTTTCGGCCGGGCTGCTCAGCTTTCTATCGCCCTGCGTGCTGCCGCTGGTGCCCAGCTACGCCACGTTCATCACCGGCATGTCGCTGGATGAACTGGCCGTGGACGAGCGCCGCACCCGCCGCACCGCGCTGATCCACGGCCTGCTGTTCGTGGCCGGGTTCACCGCCGTGTTCATGATCATGGGCGCGTCCGCGACGTTTCTGGGCAGCCTGATGCGCTACGCCAGCACCTGGGTGGAGCGCATCGGCGGCGCGCTGCTGATCCTGTTCGGCCTGTACCTGCTGGGGCTGCTGCGCCTTCCCGGCGCCGGCCGCGAGTGGCGCATGCACCTGGCCCAGAAGCCTGCGGGCTACTTGGGCACCGTGGCCGTCGGCGTGACGTTCGGCGCGGGATGGACGCCGTGCATCGGGCCGGTGCTGGGCGGCATCCTTACGCTTGCCGCCACGCGCGGAAGCATGGGCCAGGGGATGGGGCTGCTCTTCGTCTACTCGGCCGGGCTGGCGATTCCGTTTCTGCTCAGCACGCTGCTGATCGACCGCTTTCTGACCGCGTTCAAGGGAATGCGGCGCCTGCTTCCGTGGATCAACCGCGCCAGCGGCGTGCTGCTCGTCGCCGTGGGGCTGATGATGATGCTGGGGCACTTTTCCGCCATGTCCGGCACCATGGCGGGATGGACGCCGGCGTGGCTTTCAGGCAAGCTGTAACGGCGCAAAGACTTGCATTTTCCTCCGCCGCGGGCCAGATTCGGCCCGCGGCGGTTTTGTCTTTCCCCCATCCCCATCGCTCCCATGGCCACCCCGATCCGCATCCTGCTGGTGGATGACCACGCCGTGCTGCGCGCCGGCCTGCGCGCGCTGCTGGAGGCGGAACCCGGGTTTCTGGTGGTGGGCGAGGCGGGCACGGGCGAGGAGGCGGTGATGAAGGTGCCGCAGCTTCGCCCCGACGTGGTGGTGATGGACCTGTCGATGCCGGGGATGGGCGGGCTGGAGGCCGTGCGCCAGATCGCCGCGCTGGGCACCACCGCCCGCGTCCTCGTGCTGACGATGCACGGCGAGGAAGAGCACCTCCTCCCCGTCCTCGAGGCCGGCGGCAGCGGCTACGTCAACAAGCGCAGCGCGGACGAGGAGCTGATCGAGGCCATCCGCACCGTGGCATCAGGCGACGTGTTCCTGTACCCGTCCGGCGCCAAGCTCCTGCTGCGCGGCCTGAAGCAGAAGGCCGAGCCGGGAGTGGAGGACCCCATCGAAAAGCTCACTGAACGAGAGCGCGAGGTGCTGGGCTTTACGGTGGAGGGGTTCAGCAGCAGCGAGATCGGCAAGAAGCTGTTCATCAGCCCCAAGACGGTGGACACGTACCGCGCGCGGATCATGGAAAAGCTGAACCTTCACCACCGCAGCGAGCTGGTGAAGTTCGCCCTGCAGCGCGGGCTGCTGAAGGCGTAGGCGGGCGTTCGATCGATTTTGAGTCAACCCGGATCACCACCAGGACAGGGCGCTATCGTGCAGCAGCGCAGGGTCGTCATCACGGGCGTCGGGCTGGTTTCGGCGCTGGGCAACACCGCGGCGGAAACGTGGGCGGGGGTCAAGGCCGGCCGTTCCGGCATCGGGCCGCTCACCAGGTGCGAACTTCCCGGCCTGGCGCCGGAAATCGCCATCGCGGGCGAGGTGAAGAACTTTTCGCCGGAGCCGGTGCTGGACCGCAAGGACGCGCGGCGGATGGACTGGTTCATCCAGTACGCGCTCGTCGCCGCGCACGACGCCATGGTGAACGCCGGGCTGGGCGGGCTGGGCCCCGTTCCCGATCCCACGGAAACGGGAACCATCGTCGGCTCGGGGATGGGCGGGCTGATCAGCATCATGGAAACGGCGGATACGGCGCGGGAGAAGGGGACGCTGAGCCGCGTGTCGCCGTTCTTCATCCCCGCCAGCATCATCAACCTGGCCGCGGGGCAGATCGCCATCCGCACCGGCGCGCAGGGGCCCAGCTACGCCCCGGTCAGCGCGTGCGCCAGCAGCAACCACGCCATCGGCGAAGCCTTTCACGCCATCCAGCGCGGCGATGCGAAGATGATGCTGGCCGGCGGCACCGAGGCGTGCCTTACCCCCATCAGCTTTGGCGGATTCGCGGCGGCGCGCGCGCTGGCCACGCAGTGGGAAACGCCGGAGACCGCGTCGCGTCCGTTCGACGCCACGCGCAGCGGCTTCGTGCACGCGGAGGGCGGCGGCATTCTGGTGATGGAAGAGCTGGAAAGCGCCCGCGAGCGCGGCGCGCCGATCCTGGCGGAGGTGATCGGCTTCGGGATGAGCGCGGACGCGTACCACATCACCGCGCCGCCGGAGAACGGCGAGGGCGCCGCCCTGGCGATGAAGCGCGGGCTGCGCAGCGCGGGGATCGCGCCGGAGCGGGTGGACTACATCAACGCGCACGGCACGTCGACGCCGGTGGGCGACCGGGCGGAAACGCGGGCGATCCGCTCCGTGTTCGGCGCGCACGCGGACCGGCTGGCGGTGTCGTCCACCAAGTCGATGATCGGGCACGCGCTGGGCGGCAGCGCCAGCATCGAGGCGGCGGTGTGCGCGATGGCGCTGAACGAGGGGATCATGCCGCCGACCATCAACCTGCGGAACCCGGATCCCGAGTGCGACCTGGACTACGTTCCCGACACCGCCCGCGAGGCGGCGCTGGACGTGGTCATCAGCAACTCGTTCGGATTCGGCGGCGCGAACACGACGCTGGTGTTGAAGAGGTTCGAGTAGGACGGAGAAGGAGAAGCACTCAAGACAACCCGGGCACGAGTCCGGGTACGCCGGGCGAAGCAGCAGGGGCAGGTGTCTTCGCGCCGTCGATAATGGGAGGACCTTCTTTGCGTTTCAGTACCTCCGGACGCGCGTATCCCGAGCGTCAGCTCAGCACCAGGGATCCGGCACCGCGAAACGCCGCAGGCTGAACGCGTTGCTGCAAAGGGCATCCCGGATTGTTCCGGCGCCGCGCGGATGGATTGCGGACCGATCATGGAGGGGTGGACCTCGATCGAAGACGTCTTCATGGCGCAGCGTGGAATGTCATACTGTCTTGTCGATGGCCCCCGTCGACACTACCGTGGTGTTCACGCCGGAACTGCGCGGGCAACGTAGACCCACCTGGTGCCCCGCAAGCGCGCGGCGTCCCTCACGGTGCCTCCGGTTGGGTGCTGCGCTACGGAGTGTGCCTTCCGTAAATGGCGAACGCCAGCCGCCACACGCCTGGAAAGCTCCATGGAAATCCTCACGGCCAGGCTCCTCCTCCGGGAGTGGCGCGATTCTGATCGCGAGCCCTTCGCGCGGCTCTGCGCCGATCCCGCGGCCATGGAATTTCTCCGGCCGCTGCCAGATCGCGCCGCCGCGGACCAACTGGTGGACCGAATCTCCGCGCACGTCAATCACCACGGGTGGGGGTTCTGGGCGGCCGAACTGCGGGAATCCCGTGAATTCATCGGCTTTATCGGCATTCAATGCCCGCGCCTCACCTATCCATTCTCCCCGTGCACCGAGATCGGCTGGCGGCTGGCGCCGCAGCACTGGGGGCGCGGCTACGCCACCGAAGGCGCGCGGGCTAGCTTGCGCGTGGGATTTGAGCGGCTTGGGTTGGAGGAGATCGTCTCATTCTGCGCTGCAGGCAACGCGCGTTCCCGCGAAGTCATGCATCGTATCGGGATGGCGTTCAGCGGGCACTTTCATCACCCCGCCATGCCGGAGGATCATCCCCTTCGCGCGCAGTGCCTGTTCAGGATCACGGCGTCCCGTTTCGCGGGCTTACCTCCCGGATAGTTCCGGCGGCGTCAGCCTCGTGGCACCTTCATGACCACGCCATTCATGCACTCCGACCATGATACCGCCTGCAGAGCTGTTCAGGAGTCCCCATCGTGACGACGACCGCGTCCGCTCATTTGATGGGCGTTCCCTCGCATTTCTCCGCCGCCTGCCAGGCTACCACCAGTCACCGCTCGTCCGGCTGCCGGAACTCGCTGACCGGCTGGGGCTCCGCGATCTTGCGGCCAAGCTCGAGGTTGACCGCTTCGGCCTGACCTCCTTCAAGGCCATGGGAGTGCAGTGGGCGCTCGCGCAGTGCCTGGATGCCACCGCGGGGGGACGCGTAGCCCGGCTGATCACCGCCTCCGACGGCAACCATGGCCACGCCGTGGCGCGTGCGGCTCGGGAGGCGGGGCTGCCCGCATCCATATACCTGCCCCGGCAGACGCCGGACAGGGTGCTGGCGCGCCTACGGGCGGAGGGAGCCGACGTGGTAATCGTGCCCGGTACGTACGATGACAGCGTCGATGCCGCTTACCTGCGATCCCTACATGAACCCGGAGGTCTTCTCCTCTCCGATACCTCAGCGGACCCTGAGGATCGTGTCGCGGAATGGGTGATTCAGGGCTATGGAGCGATCTTCGCCGAACTGGACACCCAACTTGACGCGGCGGAGTTCGCGCCGGATATGGTTCTGGTCCAGGTCGGCATCGGCGGATTGGCGGCGGCGGCGGCCCGCTACTTTCGACGCGGGACAGTCCGCCACCCGGAACTCATCGCGGTTGAAAGCGTGGTGGCCGCATCCGCGCAACGCTCCGCCCAACGGGGAAGTCTTGTCCGGTTGGATGCAGCAGGATCGACCGTGATGGCGGGGATCAACGCCGGCCTGCTGTCGGCCGGCGCATGGACCGACATCAAGTACGGCTTTGACAGCTATCTGGCGATTGATGACTCCAGATGCGGCCCCGCACTGCGAGCGCTCCGCTCCTCTGGAGTACGAGCCGGGCCTACGGGGGCGGCGGGGATGGCGGGACTGTTCGCGCTGGCGTCGACAAGTCAGCCGATCACGCTCTCAGGCAAGCGTGCGCTCGTGATCATCACCGAAGGCCGGCCCCGGCACGGCGGGTGAGAACCCCGTCCAGCCCCGAATCCCGCCCGCCGGGCGAGGTCGCAGCTGCGTGCGGATTCATGCTGCCAATGTCCGGGCAGGCATTCTCCACGTCAGGGACGAGGTCCTGGACTCTGGCTGCGCACGGGTGGTGTGCCGTCGTGCGGCGCTCCGCGCGAGACTTTGGGTGAGGCTATCCTCTTATCCTGGAAAGATCCTGCAACAAGGATGTTGACGTCTGGACGGAAGCCCGTTATCCTGACCTGATCCATCGGTATCATATCCCGCCCATTCTTGTTTGGTTCTTCCATGCACTTGCGTCTTGAGCTTCCCGGAAGAGGTCGGATCGGTGTGCTGACCGGAGGGGTCAGCAGGGAACGCAATCCCTCCCTGCAGTCTGGAGAATCGGCCAGCGACTCGCTGCGCCGCCAAGGGTACGACGTCCGTGTTATCGACACGTCCAACGAGCTGATCGCCGGGTTGCCGCACGTGGATGTGGCCTTTCTCGCCATCGCGGGGCAGTATGGCGAGGACGGCAAGCTGCAGGGACTGCTGGAGACGTTCGGGATCCCGTACACAGGTTCTGGGGTGCTGGCCAGCGCCTTGGGAATGCACAAGCCCACCGCGAAGACCGTCGTCGCAGCCTCCGGCGTGACGGTCTGTCCCGAGGTCCGTATCGATCCCGCGCAGCCGGTGCACGAGGCGGCGCGGCTCATCGCCGACTTGCTGGGTCTGCCCGTCATCATCAAGCCCGAGTCTGAAGGAAGCAGTCTGGGAATCGAGGTGGGCCACTCCGTAGCCGAAGTCGCCGAGGTTCTGCGCCGCGCAGGGGCCGACGGCGCCCGCCTGATGGCGGAACCTTTCCGTTCGGGACGGAATGTCACGGTGGGCGTCTTGGACCTGGACGGTGGGCCCGTGGGTCTGCCGCCGCTGGAGATCAAGACCCCGCAGGAGTTCTTCGACCATCCGGCGAAGCAGACGGCCGCCCTGCGCAGCTTTCAATGCCCCGCCGAATTCCCGGCGGGGCTCAACGAGCGGCTCAGCGCGCTCGCGGTAGTGGCGCATCGGGCGCTCGGGTGCTCGGGATACTCCCGCAGCGATTTCATTGTCGCGGAGGACGGGGAGGCCTGCTTCTTGGAAGTAAACACATTGCCGAGCCTCAAGCCCACGGCCACGCTGGCCACCATGTGCGCCACTATCGGCGTGGATTATGACCGCATGATCCGTTGCATCCTCAATTCCGCTCTCGAGCAGAGCGCATATCGCGCATGATCGCGGACAGGTACACGGCGATGGCGATTCCGGATGTACATCCCGAACTGGTGTTCTATCACCGTACGGCTCTCAAAACAGCCGCTGATTGATTCTGCGCTGGTGTGCAAGGCAGTCTGATGGTCCTCTGGTGACTGCGCAGGCTCTCCGCTCCAAGGGTTTCCGCCACCGACAGGCTGAAAATGGGAGAGCCCCGGTCGCCCGGGGCTCTCCCATTTTCGTCCTGCCGCCGGCGTCAGACCTCGTTCTCGCCGCCGGTGCCGGTGCCGGAGTCCAGGCCGCCGGTGTTGGCATCGGAGCCGGAGGTGCTGGCCCCGTAGCCGCCGGTCGCGCTGGTGCCGCCGGTGGACTGCCCCGCCGACGAACTGCCGTATCCGCCCGTGGAATCCGAGCCCGTGGAAGCGCCGTATCCGCCGGCCGAGCCCGCGCCGGTGGAACCGCCGTATCCGCCGGTGGACGATCCGCCCGCGGTGCGGCCGGTGGACGAACTCGAGGCGGACGCGCCGCCGCCGCTGCGTCCCGCGGCCGCGCCCCAGCCCTGGCTGGCGCTGCGGCTCTGGCTGCTGCCGCCGCGGCTGCGCGGATGGCCGGGCTCGGAAATCTGCTCCACCGTGTCGGCAAAGCCGCGCTGGCCGCTTTCGCTGTCCACCTCGGTGGCCAAGTCCGCCTGCGCGATGATCCCCACCAGCCGGCCCTCGCGGTCGGTGATCGGCACGCGCCGCACCTGCTCGCGCTGCATGAGGTTCATCACCTCGCGCAGCGAATCGTTCTTGTTGCAGGTTTCCACCTCGGTGGTCATCACGTCGCGCACGGTGGTGGTCTGGGCGTCCTTGCCCTCGGCCACGGCGCGGATGGTGATGTCGCGGTCCGTCAGCACGCCCTTGAGGCGCTTGCTGGTCTCGCTTTCCACCACGGGAATGATGCCCACGTCCAGGTCGCGCATCTTGCGCGCGGCGTCGGCCAGGGTGGTGTCGGGCGTGACCGTTTCCGGATTTTCGGTCATCACCTCGGAGGCACGCATGCGGCGCAGTTCATCGCCCGCGCCTTGGCCGCCGGACTGCTGCTGCCCGCCGGACTGCTGGCCGTAGCCGCCGCGGCCGTAGCCGGACTCGCCCTCGGTCCATCCGCCCCCGTAGCCGCCGTAGTTCTGGCCGCCGTACGATCCGCCGCCGTAGCCGAAGCCGCCGTACCCCCCGCCCTGGCTCTGGCCACCACCGTAGCCGCCGCCCTGCCCGCCCACGTAGCCGCCCTGGTTGCCGTACCCCTGGCCGCCGGTGGAAGCGCCGTAGGAGCCGCCCTGGCCGCCGCCGTAGCCCTGGCCGCCGCGCCCGCTCCACTCGTCCTGGCCGTAGCCGCCGCCGGTGAAGCCGGTGTCCTGGCCGTAGCCGCCGTATTGCGAGCCGCCGCCGCCGTAGCCGCGGTCCATGCCGAACGCCTGGCCGCCGTAGCCGCCGCGCCCGGCGTCGAAGTCGTTGTCGTACGCACCGCCGCCGGGGCCGAATCCGCTGTGCCCGCCGGACTGCGGCGCCGAATCGGAGCCCATGCCGCCGTATGCGCCGCCGCGGTAGCCGCGGCTGGAGCGTCCGCCGCCGTATCCGCCGCCCTGACCGAAGTCCTCGTCGTCCTGGCTGTACTCGCGTCCGTAGCGTGCCATGCGTCGTCTCCTGGTCGTTGCGTGTCTGCATCGCTCCCCACCCGGGGAGAGGACGCGGGGACGTTGCAAGACGAGTACCCCGTCAGGGCGCCCGGCGCGCGGGGCCGCGGCGCAGCGCCATCACCAGAAAGCCCACCACGGCGATGAGGGCGAAGCTGAACCACTGCACGGCGTAGCTCAGGTGGCTTCCTTCGGAAATCTCGGGCATGGGGAGCGCCGCGGCGGGATCGTCGGAAAGGTCGGAGTCCAGCCGCTGGATGCTGAGCGGAAGCAGTTCGGTGCCCGGCCGCCGCTCGCGCAGCGCCAGCAGGTTCAGGCGGCGCCACGTGGTGTCCGCGCCCGCGCGCCCCGCGATGGGAAGCCCGCGGTCCGTCTCCGCGCCGATGGGCTGCAGCAGTCCCTCGACGGTGATCGCGGTGTCCGCCCGGAGCCGCAGCGACCGCGCGTCCGCCGTCGCGCCGTCGGGGGAGGGCGCCCAGCCGCGCAGCACCATCACCGCCCGCCCGTCCGCCAGGATCAGCGGTGTCGCGATCTGTACGCCCGGCATCCCGTCGCGCGCCTTGCCGCGCAGCACGACGTCGGCGGCCTGGTCGTAGCGGCCGGACGCGCGCACGCGGCGCCACGCGTACGCCTCCGGGCGCAGACGCAGCGAATCGAACGCCGCGGGGGAGAGCGTCAGGGGAGGCATGACGGTGGCGGCCTGGATGCCGGCGTTGCGCGCGCGGCGCTGGCCCAGGCGGTCCAGCTGCCAGAACCCGAGCCGCACGCACACGGCGGCGACCACCACCACGAACAAAGCGGCCAGAACGCCGCGGGCAGAGAACTTCACGTACGGCTCAACGGCAGAGGAACGACGCGTTCGGTCGATGGAATCTACGTCCCCCGCCGCTCCCCCGACACGCCGCGCGACGCCGGGGAGACCACACCGCGGACCGATTTGTCATCCTGAGCGAGCGGCGGCGGCGCTGTCTCAGCGGCGACAATGCATGCAGCGAGTCGAAGGATCTTGCCACATTGCCTGCCCCGAGCACCGCACCTCGAGTCCAGTCCAATTCCGTCCTGCCGGGAACTCCGCATCCACAGTGGCAAGATCCTTCGACTGCGCGCCATGGTTCCTGTCACGCGGACAGTCCGGCGCGGCGCTCCGCTCAGGATGACAGGTTCGAGTGTGGCACGAGGCCCGAGTCGGACCGCGCATCCATCCGCGACCCACCATCCCTTCCCCCGCGACCCACCATCCCTTCCCCCGCGACCTCCGCGACCCCCGCGACCTCCGCGTGAGTGCAGTTGCCGTTCAACCGAGCACGCGTACGAAACGAGAACGGGGCGCCGGCACGAATGCCGGCGCCCCGAAAGCACGGTCCGCGTCCCGAACTCAGATCGGGGACGGAAGCGGATCGATGCCGCCGTACAGGTCGTCCTCGCCGCGGGCGGGCTCGCCGTTGGCGCCCAGGATGCCCGGGCGGCGGTACTCGTTTCCGTACCGACTGCCGTACTCCACCGACGGGCTGGCCGTGTACGAATCCGCGTCGTTCAGCGGCATGCCGTCATATCCGCCGTGCTCCACGACGGTGGCGCGCGACCGGCCGCGCAGCCCGAAGCGGCCGCGGCGCCGGGGCGCGGGTGCCGCCTCCTCGGTTTCGCCGCGCAGCACCAGCAGCTCGGCCTCCTGCTGGTTGGCCACGTCCATCAGCCGACGGGCGCGGCGCTCCCACAGATCCGCGCGCTCCTGGTAGAAGCCGCCGTACGCGGCTACTTCCTCGCGGTCCTGGTCCATGCCGAACTCGGCCACGGCGGAACGCGAACCCTTGCGCCCCTTCCGCTTGCTGGGACGGTCGTCCTCGTCGTCGTCGCTGTTCCCGGTCAGATAGCCCAGGATCAGCCCGCCCAGAAAGACGCCGCCCAGCAGCGGCCACGCGTTTTCCCGCGCGCGGCGGCGCACCGGCGCCATCACGTCCAGCTTTTCCTCCACTTGGGCGCGCTTGCGGACGAGCGCGTCCTCAATCTGGTCGATGGTTTCGGACATGCGGGCGCGCGTCTGCTCGATCTGCAGGCGCGCCAGCTCCGGATCGTCCACCTGGGCAATGACGCCCGGCGTGGCGGCGTGGGTGTGCGCCTCCAGCAGGTGGTCCGGTTCGGTGATGCGGCCGGTCGGGGCGAGCCCGTCGGCGAGCGTGGCGTCGGGGTCCAGCTCGTCGTCCCGGCGCGTCACGTGTAGATCAGCCATGGTCTCTCCCCCTTAGCGAAGCAGCCGGCCGATGACGAAGCCGGCGATCCCGGCGATCGCCAGCGTCTGCAGCGGCCGCTCCTGGTAGCGGTGTTCGAACGATTCTCCCGCGTCGCGCGCCCGGCCGCGCAGGGCCGCCACGCGGTCCGTCCCGGTGCCGTAGGTGGCGTACGTGCCGTCACCCAGCGCCGCGTCGGCGTAGGCGCCCGGACGCTCCGTGCCGTGCCCCGTCATGCCGCTGATGCGGTTGCGCACCGCGGCGGCGGCGTCCACCACGCGCTCGCGCGCCTGGCCGCTCAGTTCGCGGGCGTGCTCCGCCACGTCGGCGGCCTTGTCACGCGCCTGCCCGGCCACGTCGGCCACCCGTTCGCGCGCCTGCCCGGTCGCGTCCACCACGGCCTCGCGGGCGTGGCCGGCCAGTTCCTTCGCGTGGTTCAGCGTGCCGGCGCCCACCGCGGCGCGCTCGCGCGCCGCGTCGATGGCGTCCAGCTCCGGGCCTTCGCCGTCACCCCAGCCCAGCGCCTTCATGGCGTCGGCCACCCAGCGGTAGTGGCGCTCCTCGTCCAGCGCGGCGCCGTCGACCACGCGCTTGATGTTGGTGGGCCACAGGTTGGCCTTGGCCGCGTACGAATCGTACTTGGCGCGCACCTGCAGCTCGTTGTGGCGAAAGGCCATCAGCACGCCGCGGTCGCCGGCGAGTCCGCCCAGGCTCTGCAGCGCAAGCTTGAAGGGTCCGGTGGCGTGCGGCTGGTTCTTGGGCGTCCCGCCCAGATCCGCGATCAGTTCGTTGAGCTCGCGGATGTGGCGCTCGTGGTCGCGCAGAAAGCCGCCGATCTGGGCCGCGTTGTCGCGGTCCTGCAGCTTTTCCATCGCGATCTGGTAGGCGCCGACGGCATCATGGTCGAGCTGGAGCAGGTCGTTCAACCCGTCCAGGATCTCGGCCGTGGCCGCCGGCACGTGCCCCGCGTCCAGGCGCGTCGTATCGGTGTCCACCGCTTCCTCCTTGGTGCGATTCCCGTTGTTGCTTCCCTGCTCCCCCCACACCGGCGGCGTGGTTCGGGAGGCCGCGTGGATGCACGACGCGTTCCAGCGCTCCGGCGCTGGCCGGACGCGGATTTTTCGCCTCCCGGCGCGCGGCTCCCGGCATCGGGCGCCCTCCTTGCATCGGCCGCAGGGCGGCGGCGCCGCGTTGCGTGCGGCCGATGGCGTGGTGCACGGGCACCGGACACACAGATTCCGATTTCGGGAGATCCATCCAATGAAGGTTGCGATTCGTAGCGCGGTCGCCTCGCTGGCCGTGATCGTTCTTTCCGGCTGCGCGGGGCTGGGCGGGCTGGAGCAGGTGCTGCAGGCCCCCACCTTTGCCGTGGAAGGCGCGCAGCAGGCTCAGCTTCGCCTGCTGGGCCCCTCCGCGGACCGGCCCACGGGCGGCGCTTCCATCCGCCTGTACGCGCGCGTGCGCAACCCCAATCCCATCGGGCTTACGCTCACCCGCGTGGTGGGCAACCTGGCGCTGGGCGGCACCCGCGCGGCGCAGGTGAACTTTCCGCTGGGCGTGCCCATGCAGGCCAACGGCGAAAGCGTGATTCCGCTGGACGTGGTGCTCAGCTTCAGCGATCTGCCTGGGCTGGCCAACGTGGCGCAGAGCGCGCTGACCGGCCAGCCGGTGCGCTACTCGCTGAACGGCACCGTCGGGGTGGATGCGGGCCTCCTGGGCCAGCCCAGCTTCGGCCCCACGCAGCTGCTGGAAGGCAACCTGCGCGTCACGCGGTAGGCTCTCGCCGAAGTTTTCGGATGATGGACGACGAGCCGGCTCTCACGAGTCGGCTCGTTTTTCATGGATCCGATCCAAGGCGTGGTCCGGCGGGGCACTACGATAAAATGACGCATGCGGAACGGCTTATGCCTGCTACTCGGGCGGGCATGCTCCGCCCGGAGTCTCAGGTGCGCCATCCGCGCAATGCCTCAACCCGTAGAGCGAGGGTACAGCCATGGCGGACACAAAGGGAAATGAGTCGAGCGGGACCAAGACCGGCGGTCCCGCCGGCGACGGGAAGCAATCCTCCCCTCAGCCGAACCTGCCGTCGAAGGTGGAAGGCGCCAAATCTGGTGGTCCACGGGACAACGCACCCCCGAAGGGCTGATATCACCTTCGGGATCAACCGCCCATTCCATCGCGACGCGGGTTGATGACGACGAGCCGATTCCCACGAGTCGGCTCGTCGTCGTTTCCCGCTGGTCCCGCCGTTGCACATCGCCCGTCATCGACAAACCATGAACAGGACGATGATGATGGATGCCCCCACGCCGCTGCCGGTCAACGACGCACTGCCCATCGCGCGGGCCAAGGCAGAGACCTTTCTGCGCGGGCTGGCGGCGGATGCGCGGATCGTGGTGTTCTGCCACTTCGATGCGGACGGGCTTTCGGCGGGCGCGCTGTTCGGGCGGGGGCTGGCGCGGATGGGCTTTACCAACGTCACCGTCGTGCACTCGGACCGCGGGGAGAACGCGTTCAGCGACGTGGCGCGGGTGCGATTGGCGGCGCTGCGGCCGGATGCGATGATCGTCACCGACCTCGGCGTGCACCACGCGGGCGTGCTCCCCGACGTCCCCACGATGTTCGTCGATCATCACCGGCCGGAGGGCGAGCCCGGCGAGGGGACCATCATTTCCGGCTACGGATGGGACCCCATCCCCGCGTCCGCCTGGCTCGCGTACGAACTGCTGGCCCCGCTGGCGGATGTGGATGACCTGAGCTGGCTGGCCGCCGTGGGCACCATCGGCGACCTGGGCGAGAAAGCGCCGTGGGATGCGCTGCCGGCGATGCGGAAGCGGTGGACCGGCAAGTGGCTGCGCGAGGCCGTGTCGCTCACCAACGCCGCCCGCCGCGCCCGCGAGTTCGACGTCGATACCCCGCTGCGGATGATGATGACGGCGGACGGCCCGCGCGCGATCGTGGAAGACGACACACTGGGCGCGGACCGGCTGCGCGGCTACCGTGCGCAGGTGCAGGAGGAGCTGGCGATCGCGCGGCGCATCGGGCCGGTGTTTTCCGCGGACAAGCTGTGGGCGCTCATTCCGCTGGACAGCGGCTGCCAGATCCATCCGCTGATCGCGCAGCAGTGGCGCACACGGCTGGCGAAGAACGCGGTGATCGCGGCCAACCGGGGCTACCTGCCGGGCGTGGTCGCCTTCAGTTCCCGCACGGCGCGCAAGGACCTGGTGCTCCCCACCCTGCTGCGCGCCCCCGACATCGGCGCGGAAGACGAGGCCAGCTTCGGCCGCGGGCACGACCAGGCATCCGGCGGCCATCTTCCCCCGGTGCTCTTCAACCGGCTGATGGACGCGCTCGGCTTCGACCATCGCGCGCAGGTGGCTGAGGACTGACGAACACCGTTTCACGCGGGGGACGCGGGGGTGGCGGAGGTGCGCGGGGGAACGGAGAGGATCGATGGACACCAAAACGAGAAAGGGAGCGCCGAAGCGCTCCCTTTCTCGTGTCCCCCCGGACAACACACCCTTCGTACCACTCCCCATGAATCTTCACGGGTCCCCCAACCCGTGTCCTCACCCTTCCTCACCCATCTCCCGCCCGGGCATCCCCCCGAATGCCGTGCGGGTCCTGCTCCGCGGCCCCCCGACCGCGGTCCCCACCCCACGAAATCAGGCTTCCTTGCCGGTCCCGGCCAGAATGCCCACCGCTCTGAAGCACTGGTGGCAGTACAGCGCCGCCGCGTACTCGCCCTCGGGATTCGTGACCGAGGCAAACCCGTTGGGATCGATTTCCGGCTCGATGAACGCCAGGACCTCGACCGTATCGGGACCGCACAGCGGGCACGGCACGTTGGAGGGATCCTTCCGGTACGCCATCAGCAGTTCCAGCGCTTCGGCGTCGGTGAACGGGCCCTTGGGCTGCGGCAGCGATTCCGCGAGCTCCTTTTCGATCCGGTTCATAAGGCTTCCCCCTTCCGGTTTCCCACCATGGGCAACGCCGTGTCATCCGGTCGTCGCTGCTGCCATTCTCTAAAGCAGACCTCGTGCCAAGCGTCCGCTAACCACTTCTGTCACAAGTACCTACCCGCACACTCCCCGAAACGGTCCACCCCACGTCCAGCCCGGGCTGTCCGTCCGTTCCGCGCACCCTCTCAGGCAATCACCGGGCCAACATCTCCGCCGCGCACGCCCGTCCGCCGCCCCGATCCCGCTATGGGCCAGTCCCCACCTGCAACAAAGAAAAAACGAGGGCCCGCGGCATCCCCTCGCCGCGAGCCCCCGCCCCTCATCCACCTATTCCCTATTCCCTATTCCCTATTCCCTATTCCCTATTCCCTATTCCCTATTCCCTATTCCCTATTCCCTGCCGTTCCCGTTCGGCAGCGGCGGCGACTCCGGCCGCAACGTCCGCTCAAACAGTTCGTAGATGCGCCGGTACTCGTCCGTCCACGAGTCCGCGCGCACGAAGCCGTGGTCTTCCACCGGGTAGACGGCGAGTTCCCAGTTCGTCTTGCCGAGTTCGATCAGCCGCTGCGACAGCCGCACGATATCCTGAAAGTGCACGTTGGTGTCCACCATGCCGTGCGCCATCAGCAGGTCGCCGCGCAGCCCCTCGGCAAAGTAGATGGGCGACGACTGGCGGTAGGCCAGCGTGTCCGTCTGCGGCAGGTTCAGAATGCGGCTGGTGTACCAGTGGTTGTAGTGCGACCAGTCCGTCACCGAGCGCAGCGCGGCGCCACTGCGGAACGTCTCCTGTTCGGTGAACATCCCCATCAGCGTGATGAACCCGCCGTACGAGCCGCCGTACAGGCCGATGCGCTTGGGATCCACACCCTCGTTCTGCACCATCCAGCGCGCGGCGTCCACGTGGTCCGTCAGATCCAGCCCGCCCATGTGGCGGTAGATGCCGGTGCGCACCGCCGCGCCGTAGCCGCTGGAGCCGCGGTAGTCCACGTCCATCACCGTGTAGCCGCGCGAGGCGAGCAGGTGATTGAACATGTACTCGCGATAGTACGTGCTCCATCCGCGATGCGCGTCCTGCAGGTACCCCGCGCCGTGCACGAAGAAGACGCCGCCGCCGTTGGGCTGCGCGCCCACGTCACGGGGACGGTAGATGCGGGCGTACACCATCTGCCCGTCGCGGGCCCGGAACGACATGACCTCCGGCTGAATCCACGACCCGCGGCGGAACTCGGCCGTGCGCGACTCCGTCACCTGGCGCGGGCGCGCGCCGGGGCGGTTGGGCATCAGGTACAGCTCCGGCGGCGTGTTGCTCGTGGAATGCAGCAGCGCCAGCCAGCGCGTGTCGGGCGAGGGCGTGGCTTCCGTCCACCCCGCCAGCGGGGTGATGCGCGTGCGCGCGCCGCCCGTGACGGGAACGGAGTACAGCGCCCGCTCGCCGGGATGCGTCTCGCTCGTCGTGATCAGGAACGTGCGCCGGTCCGGCGTCAGCGTGACGTCCGTGACTTCCCACTGCCCGGACGTGACGGGCGTCGCCGCGCCGCCGTTCAGGTCGCGCGTGTACAGGTGCGCGTATCCGCTGGCCTCGGACACGAAGAAGATACGGTCGTCGCTGATCCAGTCGGCCGTGTACAGCCCGGGGCCGCCCACCCACGCGGTGTCGCGCACCTCATCCACCATCGTCAGCTTGCCGTCCGTTCCCGCCACGTACAGCCAGCGCGCCTTGAAGTCGTACGGCACGCCCATCACCAGCGCGCGGTCCTGAGACGGCGCCCAGGCCAAGGTGGTGAGCGACACCTTGCGGGCCGTCTGCGCGCTGTCGGGCGTAATCCACGCCAGGCGCGAGGTGTTCAGGTCCAGGATGGCGGCGCGCTCC
This sequence comes from Longimicrobium terrae, assembly GCF_014202995.1. Classification (NCBI taxonomy): domain Bacteria; kingdom Pseudomonadati; phylum Gemmatimonadota; class Longimicrobiia; order Longimicrobiales; family Longimicrobiaceae; genus Longimicrobium; species Longimicrobium terrae. The sequence continues at coordinate 6,086 of NZ_JACHIA010000011.1, read as the reverse complement.
ACGCTCTGGACGTCGCCCACCTTGTTTCGCTGGTTCACCGGCTCGGTGTAGCCGCTCTCCGTAATCCAGTACGGAATGCTGGTCTGCTGCGCGCCTTCCACCCGCTCGCTCACGCCCAGCAGCAGGTAGCGCCCGGAAGGCGACACCTCGAAGCTGCTGACGGACATGTTGCGGCCGATGTACGCAGGGCGCACGGTGGCGCGAAGCGAATCCACCTGCTCGCGGCGGCGGCGCTCCTCGTCGCGGTCGCGGATGACGTCGAACAGCTCCGTCTGGTCCTGCCGCAGGGCGCCGCGCTGCCCCGCGGTCTCCGGCGGCCGGGGCGCGGCTTCCGAGCGGATGTCCGTCAACTGCCGAAGCGGCCCGCCCTCCACCGGCACCGACCACAGGTTGGTGCCGGAGACGAAGAACACCGTGCGCCCGTCGCGCGAAAGCTCCGGCTGCCGCTCGCGGGTGGGCGTATCGGTAATGCGCCGCTCGCGCCCGTCGACGGTCACGTACACGTCGCCCATGCGTTCGGCGGCGCGCCGAGTGCGGTCGCGGTTCCACGCCCCCGCCATCGCGGGCGCTACGCGGTCGGCCACGGAGTCGGCCAGCATCTGGGGCTCGCCGCCCGCCGCGGCGACGCGGTAGACGTGCGTGGCCGTGTCGCGGGCTTCCGGATTGCGCCAGCGGAAGTACACCCAGCGGCCGTCATCCGACCAGCGCACCTCATCCGGCGAGCGCCCCACCAGCTCGGGGCCCCGCATGATGTTGCGCACGGAAAGGTCGTAGCCGTTCGCGGCGGTCTGCGCGCCGGCGGGCGACGCCCAGGCGGCCGCCAGCAGAACGGCGCCGCACGCCGCCCCGCGAAGAGGAGAACGCGTCATCGAGAAGATCCGGAGGGGAATGGGGATGACAGGAGTCCGGCAGTTTACGCCGACGCGCCCGGCGGTACAAGCCGCCGGGCGCGTTGAAAAGATTCCTGGGCGAGCCGGAGCGTTGGCCCCGCGGTCAGGCCGGCGGAAGCTGGATCTCGGGCTTTTCCGGATCGGGGCGGTACAGCACGGCGATGCGGCCGATGGTCTGCACCACCACGGCGCCGGGAATGCGCTCCGCCAGCTCGCGGGCGCCGTCGCGCAGTTCCACCGGCGCGGCCTCAAGCACCTTCACCTTGAGCAGTTCGCGGGTGTTGAACGCTTCTTCCAGCGAACGGATCGTCTGCTCGTTCACCCCTTCCTTGCCGACGAACATCACGGCCTTGAGGTGGTGCGCCAGAGACTTGAGGTGCGCGCGCTGCTTGGGAGTGATTTCCACGGCTAGTCCGCCTATCAGTGTTGATGGGTCCCGCTGCGCGCCAAAGATAGCGATCCGCGCCCGCCCTGACGAGTCACCCTCGCGCGGTCCGACAGTTATCGCCCCATCCTCCCTCCCCGCGACCTCCGCGAACCCCCGCGGCCTCCGCGTGAAACGGTGTAGAAGCCCGTAACGCAGCGAAGCCCCGCCAGACACGGCGGGGCTTCGGATTCGCTTGATCATCTCACGGAACGTCCGTTCCGACGGCCTGTGATCCGCGGCGGCGGTTCAGGCCGTTTCCACCCGGTTGCGCCCGCGGGTCTTGGCCTGGTACAGCGCGCGGTCCGCGGCCCGGATGAGGTCGGGGATCGTCGCCGCGTCGTCCGGAAAGGATGCGACCCCGAAGCTGGCCGTCAGCGTGCGCGGCACCTCGGCGTTGGGCGGCAGCTGCTCGACGACGACGCGCATCTTTTCCGCCAGCCGCGAACCTTCATCCCGCCCCGTCTCCGGAAAGATCAGGGCGAACTCCTCGCCGCCGTAGCGGCACGCGCTGTCGCTGCTGCGGAACGAGTGCCGCACCGCGCGCCCGATGCGCTGCAGCGCGTGGTCGCCCACCTCGTGCCCGAAGTCGTCGTTGATGCTCTTGAACCGGTCGATGTCCAGCAGGACGAGCGAGAGCGGACGCCCGTAGCGCTGGGCGCGCGCCATCTCCCGCTCCAAGATCTCGTCGAAGCCGCGGCGGTTGTGGCAGCCGGTGAGCGGATCGATGGTCGCCTGCGCGCGCAGCCGGTCCAGCAGCTCGGCGTTGCGCAGCGCGATGGCCGACGAGTCCGCCAGCGCCCGCAGCAGGGCCAGGTCGTGCGCCTCGTACGGCGCCTCCGTCATCCGCCGGCCCAGGATCAGCAGCCCCGCCCCGCCATCGCCGAAGTCCAGCGGCGCCACCACCGCCACCTCGGCGGGGACGTGGTCGCGGATCTCCGCATCTTCCGGCGGCACGATGGGCGGCCGCCCGGGCCCGGTGATGGCGTTCACCACCCGCGCCGGGATGGCGAAGGCCACGGACTCGCCGCGGAGCGAGCGGACCGCGCGGCAGGTGTACTGCTCGCCGTCCGTGTGGTACAGCGCGGCCCACCACGCAAAGAACACCTCGCCCACGGAATCCAGCACCAGCCGCACCGTCTCGTCCGCGCCGCGCACCACCGCCAGCGTGCGCGCCACCTGCTGCAGCGCGCCCAGGTGAAAGCGCAGCTGATCCAGTTCCAGCGTCTGCTCCGCCCGCTGCTGCTGCACCGCCCACACCCGCGCCAACTGCTGGGCCATGAGCGCCAGCAGGCGCGGAGCGATCTTCGCCGCCTCCGGGGAAGCCAGCATCTCTCCCTCGCCGCCCGCCGCATGAAAGCGCAGCACGGACACCAGCCCGTCCGCGGCGTCCCCCACGGACAGCGGTACGGGACGCGTGGGCACCAGCAGGCGCGCCGGTCCGTGCGTCAGCAGGCGGATGGCGTCCACGCAGGCCTGCGCGGTGGCGTCGGGAGTTCCGGCCAGGGGAATGGAGGCGAAGGCGAGAACGACCGCCGCCGGGTCCAGGCTTGCGGACCCCACCTCATCCACGGGCCGCGGACGGAGCGGCGCTTCCAACCGAACCGGCATCTGGGACGAGGGGAGCGGGGGACCGCGGACGGGCCGGCGCGGAGAGGTGCGCCGGCGTGGGCTGTTACATGGCTGCTACTGCGAAATAATCCTAACAGCGCCGCAGCCGATCAGACAAGTACGCAAGCGAAAACGAGGCCGCCCACCCGGGCGGCCTCGTCAGCCGCGCAAACCAATCAATCACAACACCTTATGCACGAAGCGACGCGGACGGGGCGAACCTTCCCGAGCATTGCGCGGGTGGAATTCCGCCCCGATCTGCGCAGAACGCCAGACCCGCGGCTCAGTCGCCGAACGAGATCCCCAGCTGGCGCGAGCACACCACCAGCTCCGAATCCAGCGGCACCCGCTTCAGGTCGCGGATGGCGTCGCCCAGCGGCACCGCGCGGATGTGGTTGCCCTGCAGCGCCACCATCGTTCCCAGGCTCCCCTCGCGAATGCAGCGCACCGCGGCCGCGCCAAAGCGCAGGGAAAGGCTGCGGTCAAAGGCGATGGGCTCGCCGCCGCGCTGAATGTGCCCCAGCACCATCGACCGTGCCTCCTTGCCCGTCGCCGCCTCGATCTGCGTGGCCAGGCGGTCCGCGATGCCGCCGTAGCGGCCGGTGCTGTCCAGAAAGCTGGCCTCGCCGTTGGCCGGGCGCGCGCCCTCCGCCACCACCACGATGCTGAAGCGGCGCCCCTGCACGTCGCGCTGCTTCACCTTTTCCACGATGCGGTCGATGTCGTACGGGATCTCGGGGATGAGGATCACGTCCGCACCGCCCGCCAGGCCGGACTCCAGCGCGATCCATCCCGTGTGGCGCCCCATCAGCTGCACCACCATCACCCGCTGGTGCGCCTCGGCCGTGGAGTGCAGCCGGCCGATGGCGTCCGTGGCCACCTCCACCGCGGACTGGAACCCGAAGGTCATGTCCGTGGCGCTCAGGTCGTTGTCGATGGTCTTGGGCACGCCGATCACCGGCAGCCCCTTCAGGTGCAGCGCGTGCGCGATGCTCAGCGACCCGTCGCCGCCGATGGCGATCAAGGCATCGATCTCCCGCTCGCGAAAGCGCTCCACGATCTCGTCGGAGCGGTCCACCTTGCCCCAGGTGCCGTCCGGCTGGCGGACTTCCAGGCCGAACGGGTTGCCGCGGGTGGTGGTGCCCAGGATGGTGCCGCCCAGGTGCGTGATGCCGCGCACCGCATTGGCCGTGAGCGGAAAGAAGCCCGGCTCGTCGTCCACCACGTCCTCCAGCAGCCCCATGTAGCCGCGGCGGATGCCGTACACTTCCCAGCCCTCGCTCAGGGCCGCCAGCGTGGCCGCGCGGATCACCGCGTTCAGTCCCGGGGCGTCGCCGCCGCCGGTGTTGATCGCGATCTTGCGAACTCGGGGCGTGCTGCTGTCGCTCATCGTTCTCGTGTGTCGTAAAGGGGAGTGGGGGCCGGGGAAAGATACGCGACTCACGCGCCCCTGCAACCGGACGCCGGGTTGACAGCCCCGCGTGGCGCGGGTATGGTCCGCCACGCGCGGCCCGCGGCCGCGCATTACGCAGGCACAGGAACACACATGGCGACAGAAGCCGAAATCAAGAAGGCGCTCCGCAAGGTCAAGGACCCGGAGCTGAACCTGGACCTGGTGGTACTGGGTCTCATCTACGACATCCGCATCGACGGCGCCCGCGTGGACGTCACCATGTCGCTCACCTCTCCCGGCTGCCCCGTGGCGGGCCAGCTGCTGGACCAGGCGCGCGAGGCGGTGGAAAGCGTTCCGGGCGTGGAGCACGCCGAGGTGGAGCTCACCTTTTCGCCGCCGTGGACGGCGAACCGCATCAACCCCACCATCCGCGCCGCGCTCGGCCTCTGAGCCGCGGATGACCGGAAACGCAAAAGGAGCCGTCCCGAAGGACGGCTCCTTTTGCGTTGTGAAACCCGCTGCTTACTGAACGGTGATGGAGCCGACCATGCCCATCGCCATGTGCGGCACGCAGACATAGTTGTAGGTGCCGGGCTCCATGGTGACCGTGACGTCGAACGTCTGGCCGGCCTGGTTCAGGTACGGGCTGTCCGCGGGGGCGCTGAAGCCGGCCGGGTTGCCCTGCGCCATCGAGAACGAAACGTTGTGCGCGGCCTGGGCGTCGGCCATGACCCAGCGGATCACGTCGCCCTTCTTGACCGTCACGTTGGCCGGCTCGAACTTGCCGGACGCGCCGCCGTTCTCGCTGACCATCTTGATCTCGACCACGTTCCCGGTGGCCGGAGCCGTGGCGCCCGCCGCCGGAGCGGTGGTGGCGGCCGGAGCCGCCGTCTCGGTGGTGGTGGTCGTGGCAGCCGGCGCCGACTCGGTCGTCGCGGCCGCGTTGTCGCTGCTCTCGCCGCCGCCGCACGCAGCCGCCAGCGCAAGAAGCCCAATGACGGGCAGCTTCATCAGATCGCGAATCGCCATTTTGAATTGATCTCCAGGTTTTCGTCACGAAGCGCCAGGCGCAACCGCCTGTCTGACGTAGAAGATACAGGGTGCGGCAACCTGTCACAATGCCGTATTCTTGCTCCCCGCGTACGCCCGCACCCCACGCCCCGACGCGCTCTTTGTAGGATATTCCCCTACGTTTGATGAACAGCCGTTCCGCCGCGCAGCGTCCAGGACTCGGGCCAGGATCGCGCTTGATCGCGCTGCGCAGATTGCCCCGCGGACGGCTTCCCTGCCGCACTGTTCCATGCGCAAGCGACAAGGGCGATCGCGATCACGAGGGAGTGCGCACCGCGCACGAGGTCGGCGGCCGCAGTCCGCGGAGGCGGACATCGTGTCCTTCGAGGCGCGGTTTCAACCCGCCGGACGGATCTCCGCCCCCGCGATGTCTCGCCTGGTTGCGGCGCCGGTAGCCGTGTGCGCAACGACTGCGGAGCACGTGACGATTCGCGTGCACCACTCATTCACCGCGCGGGACGCTCCAGACGCACCACTCTCGTACTCTCGTACTCTCGTACTGCCGCACTAACGCACACCGCACTCACGCACACCGCACTCACGCACTCGTGGGGTACAAACGCAGAAACGCCCGTCCCGAGCGTGTTGCTCGAGACGGGCGATTCTGAAGATAAGGCCGGCGGCGCCGTACTCTCCCACCGGGTGGCCCCGGCAGTACCATCCGCGCAGCGGGTTTTCACTTCCGAGTTCGGGATGG